>DATGMT010000200.1:0-4289 GCA_035307265.1 Aequorivita sp. | reverse complement strand
ACAAAACTACTGTAATTGGTCACACCATTGACTAATGATTGAAAATGGTAAATCTCAGTTATTGATTTTTTTTGTAGATTAGCATAAACAAATATTTACAAACGATTAAAAATGGTAAAAATTGCGTCAATAATTAAGTTGGCGGTAATGCTAAAAACACCAAGTACAAAACATAAAATCAGATAAAAATGAAAATAAATCTACTATTAACGAGCTTCTTCTGTATTCTTTTAACAGGCCAGGTAACAGGCCAAATAACAGGTTTTAAGATTTCAAATCAAGTTTCTTCAATCAAAGAAGATGAGAAAGTTTCTATAACTAAATCAGGAGAATCAAAACAGGTTTTTAAAACACTAGAAATTATTCAATTCAATTACCTGACCTTAACACGAAAGAGCAAAGAAGAAGAGCTTAATAAAATTGAAACTGAATTGTACAATAATTCAATGGCAAATGATGGTCAAGATAGGTTTGACGATGAAACAATTAAATCAAAATCTGAACGAATTACAACTCTAAAGAATGAAATTAGACACATCGAAAGTGAACAAGACAGTTTATACTATTCGTACACAAAAGATTATATGAAATTTGACAACTTTATGGCTTTAAGTTTTGGACCTATACGTTCAAGAGCATTTTTTGATATGTTATATAGTAATGAAGGAAAGCAGTTTAAAGCTTTAGGTAGTGCAGGTATCAATTTCGGGAATAATACAGGTTCTATTTACTCTGAACTTGCTAGTGGCAATTTGGGATTATTTAGAGTTAGTCTCGGTACTATGATTTCTAGCAATAATAACACAAATGAAGTTGAAGGCAAAAAAGAAGAAGCTTATCAAAGGTTAATAACCTATGGTGGAAATACGGTCTTAAATCTAGAATACCCACTTGTATATGCCCACTCAAATAACAATCAGTATAACTTTATCTCACGTTTCATTGCTAAAGGCACGGCTGATTTGCCAGCATTTGGAACAAATACTGAAAAATGGGCAGGCAGCAGTTCGTTTGGGCTTGACTTTTATGCAGATGCCGCAACGAGTAACAACTCATTACGTTTCTTTCTAAATCTCAATGCAAGTAAAATTTATGGAACTGACGTTTTTAAAGACAATTTAGGCACTGAAAATGCAAATTTTACTTTTGGTCAACTCACAATGGGGTTGATTTTCTTAGAGAATTTTAAAATTTCGTTTGTAGTCTCAACTTTCAGTTCCGAAAGTGAATTGAGAAACAGAAATATTGTGGCAGGCGGTCAAGTTCTTAGGTAAGAATTAAAGAAGCTACATTTCACATTCAGCCTTGGCAACCAATCTAAAATAAAAACAATGAACAAAGGAACTAGATTTTATAACTGTGATTTTCAGGTACACACACCAAGAGATATTAATTGGTCAGGAAGCAAACCAATAACTGATGCTGCCAGAAATACTTATGCTGAAAAATTTGTTCTTTCTTGTAGGCAGAAAGGAGTAAACGCTGTTGCAATAACAGACCATCACGATATTGCTTTTTTCCCTTTTATTAAGGCTGCGGCCAATAATGAAGTCGATAGCAATGGAGAACCAATTAAAGAAAGTGAGAAACTTGTAGTATTTCCAGGTATAGAACTAACCTTAAGCAATCCACCTTGTCAGGCTCTTTTAATATTAGATTCTAACTTTCCAGAAGACCAACTAGTAAGAGTATTGCATAAATTATCAATAGAACCAAACCCAATTAACGAACCCTCTACGAAGGAAACAATTCCAATCCCTTCAGATGTTGTCAACGGTCTTAGAGATTTATATACAAAACTAGATACAATTGATGTCCTTAAAGGTAAATACATAATCCTGCCACATACATCACGTGGACACAAAGGAATTTTAAGAAGAGATTTTTATGAACATTATATTAAAATGCCTTGCGTCAGTGGCTACATTGATGGCACAATTCCAGATGACCAAGGTTTAAAGAATATTATAGGGGGTAAAGATAGAAATTACGGTTTCAAGTCAATCCCAGTATTCCAAACATCGGATAACAGGAAAGAAACTTTTGAAGATTTAGGTACTGCAACCACTTGGGTGAAGTGGGCAACACCAACTGCAGAAGCCCTAAGACAAGCAAGTCTTGCTAAAGAGTCACGATTGTCTTTAGTTGAACCTAGTGTGCCGCAAATCTTCATTAGTAGGTTAAGCGTTACTAACTCAAAATTTTTAGGGCGAGTTGAATTAGAGTTTAATCAACAATATAATGCTTTCATAGGTGGTCGGGGAACAGGAAAATCAACACTATTAGAATATATTAGGTGGGGTTTATGTGACCAAATTCTAGGAGTTGGGAAATACGATTCTGAATCTGAAATACTTAAAAGAAGACAAGTATTAATCGAAAAAACGCTTGTACCCTACTCAGGGGAAGTACGAGTAACTGCTTCAATCAACGGAATTGAGCACATAGTTAAAAGAAACTCAGTAACTAAAGAGATTCAGTTAAAAATTGGTAGTGGTGAATTTGAGAAAGTTACGGAAGAAGAAATTAGGCGTCTTATTCCAATTCAAGCCTACAGTCAAAAACAACTAAGTAGTGTTGGTGTTAGGACTGATGAACTTAAAAGATTTATACAACAACCAATTACAAATGAGCTTAATAATATTGGCTTTAATCTAAGAGAAGTTTCAAAAAATCTCAAAAATGCTTATAGCAATCTTGTTCGAAAGAAAGAAATTCAAAATGAAATTGAAGAATTAAGACTTCAATCGAAATCAGTTAGTGAACAAGTTCAAAATCTTAGAAATGCACTTAAAGGATTAACAGATGAAGACAAACAGATAATTGAAAACAAAGAATTTTTCGAAAATGAACAAACCTTTATCCAAGAATCAAATAACGAAATAGACCTTTTCAGACAAAAGTTCACATCACTTTCAGTGTCATTGTCAGAATATCCCACTATTTTGACTAATGAGACGGATTTTAAGAATATAGAAATCATAAGGTTAATACAATCCAGAAAAGAACAACTATTCGAAGAACTCAAATCCAAGCTAGAAAATATACTCTTGCTATTTTCTGATGACAATCTATCCTCTTTTAACCAATCAGTTGAACAATGGAAAGAGCTTAAAAGAACTTTTGATATTTCTTACAATCTTATTAAGGAAAAGGCATCTACAAACGAAAACATAATCAAGGAAATAAATAATCTTGAAAGTCGCCTCAGAGAAATAACTGATTCTATAAATGAACGACTTGCTAAGATAAAAGAACTTGGAAGTCCAGAAACTTCATTCTCAACGGAAAAGGAAAAATGGTATAAACTTCATAAAGACAAAATAGACTTGTTAAATTCTCAAGCTGAAAAATTTACGGTGTTGTCAAAAGGAATAATTAAGGCGGAAGTTACAAAAAGTATAAATATTGATTCAATTCAAGAACTGTTGATTTCATCGTTTACAGGAACCAGAATTAGTAAAGAAAAAATTGAAAGTATTTGCAATGAAATCATTGGGAGTGAATCACCTTTAGAATCTTGGAAAACCGTCCTTGAAGAACTTAAACACTTAGCAGAGTATAAAATATCCGAAGATAAGCCAATAGAATTACCTGATACGGCAACATTAACACAGTCAGGTTTGAATGACGGTAACAAACAAAGAATTGTTGAATTGTTTTCACCTGACAATTGGTTAGCAATGCTAACACAGGAAATTGAATTTGAACCTAAATTCTTTTATTCTACAGGAAATCAAATGGAAGATGTTATTCCATTTTCAGAAGCTTCTGCGGGTCAACAAGCAACAGCACTTCTATCAGTACTGTTAAATCAAGAAGGTAGCCCGTTATTAATTGACCAACCTGAAGATGATATCGACAATAGAGCTATAAATGAAATTATTCAAAGTATTTGGATTGCAAAGAGCAAACGACAATTAATATTCACAAGTCACAACGCAAATCTCGTTGTAAATGGTGATGCTGAGTTAGTAGTTTGCTGTGACTATAAGGAGTCAAGCCAACAAACACAGGGAGAAATCAAATTTGAAGGTGCTATTGACAACCCCGAAATCAAACGAGAAATAACCTTGATAATGGAAGGTGGTGAAAAGGCATTCAAGTTGAGAAAAGAAAAGTATGGATTCTAAAGAAGCACATACCGCTAATCGAGTAGACGGCTCCGTCAGAGACTGACAGGGAGAGCCTCTCACACCACCGAGCGTACGGGTCACGTACTCGGCGGTTCGCAAAGAGATGGGTTAAGTTGTAAATGTAACTCGGTTAAAGAAACATAACCTCGTTTC
>DATGMT010000199.1:0-5986 GCA_035307265.1 Aequorivita sp. | reverse complement strand
AGCATAGTTTAGAAGGTCATTCTTTACGTTTTCACTCATTGGAACAACTCTTCTTTTTGCTCCCTTTCCTTCTCTAACATACAGAAGTGAACTCCTAAAGTGAACATCCTTTATATTCAAATTAATTCCTTCAGATCTTCTAAGGCCACAGCCGTAATAAATTCCCAGAACTGCTCTTTGCCAATAATTTTCGCACGTCTCATAAAGCTGACCTACTTCCTTTAGACTTAAAATTTCTCTTGGCTTTGTTTTGGGCGTTGGGAACTCAAGGCCGCTGATTGGATTCATTTGTATTTTTCCGTTTGCTTCTAGCCATTTAAAGAACAGTTTTAAGCCGTAAACATGATGGTTAATGTGATTTTCGCTCAGCGTTCCGGGTTTTCTTTTGTTGGGTCTAGTTTGTAAATACTCATGATGCTTTTGGATTTGCTCGGAAGTGATTGCCGGTATATTTTTGATTTGCTGAACTCGCAAGAACTCCTTTACGCAAGCCGGAAGCATTAAAACCGTGCTTTTAGAATATCCCATTCGCTCTAAATGACTTTTAAAATTTTTGACTGCTTTTTCAATTTCTTCCATACACATTTTCTTGGGTCTTGGGTCGATTTCTTCTGTAAGTATTGATTTAATTGGATTTTACACCTTTTAAATCGACCCAAAACCGAACCTAAATCGATTCATTCACGGATTATTCTCTTTATAACTGGGCTAATTGAGTATTGAGATTGTCTTTTATGCGCTGTTTTAAAGCCGTATTATCATCCCAATAACTAATCTTATACTTTGTAGCTCCATGCATTCCTGCCCCTTTCCTCTCAATATACTCTAACTCCAAAAGGTCATTTATAAAACGCTGCATTTGGGTTTTACTAATTCTTAGATCCTGGCGTATTTCACGCTGGGTAAATTCATATTCCTTTCCTTTTGTCTGAACATACTCTTTTAGCTTTTCATAAAAATCACGAAGTGATCCGTCCAGTTCATCTACTTTTAAAATGATGCTATCAAACATAATTTCAATTGCGATTTGCAGATCTTCTTTTGCTGTGATTAATCGCCCTTGCTTGTCTTTCTGTCTTTGATACTGGTTGAGTAGCGTAATTTGTTTTACAAAGCTTTGAAAGTTGCTGTTTAATCTTCTGATTTTAAAAGCTTCCTCTGGCAGTTTCATTTTACTGGCAAAAGGATTAATCACTTCCATCGGTTTTAATAATCTAATGCAGTTCTGCAGGAGCGTTTGAATTTCATCTTTTTGGTTGGTCTTTATCTCGCCAGCTGCTTTCTTATTTTGGTAGTCTATAATTTTGGCCGTTTGCTCCTTACTTTCGTCCACCGCTATCACAAAGCAACGGCTTAAATTATCCTCATAAATTGCTCCTTTTGTTGTGGCCGCCATACTGCTAATTGGGCCTTTTACAACTCTAATTTGAGTTCTATAACTTCCGTATTCAGTATCTTTTGCACTCACAGAACTTCTTAGCTCATCATTACTTTGCAGTTCTCTAAAAGCAAGTTCTGCTTCTTCTTTTAGTCCGTCATAATCCTCAATAACTACCAATTTATTTTGCAAATCATACTCTCCATAATTATAAAAACTGCTCTCTGTAACTCTCGTTAAACGAATCACGTTTTCGAGTGGCATAAAATCAGTAATTTGTCTTACAAGGTGTGTTTTTCCACTTCCAGAACTTCCCTGAACTAAAGCGTGTAGCGTATTTTCAAATTTATGACTGACTGCAATACAAAATAAAAATACTCGGTTTCCCTGTTCTCCAATTACTCCAGACTGACCAATGAGTTCATTAATTTTTTGGATTAGATCATCGCTTTTCAAAAGCTTAAAAGCTTCTTCTTTCTCGATTTCAGGGATGATGTAATGTTTTTCTTGTTCCTTTTCTTCTTTCTCTTTTATTACTTGTTCTCGATATTCATCCAGTAAATCAGCCAAGTAATTTAAATCTTGTTCCAGTAAATCGGCTCTTAATTCTAACTTTTCGGAAGATTCTCGGGCGATTTTCTCAACCTGCTTATCTTCGTATAAATCCAGTCTTACACGGCTCTTTTTTCTTGTTTCAAGGTGGATAATATGTAAACTGATCACAAGTCTGTCCAGTCCGTTTTTCCCTATTCCTCCCTTGATTTCATATTTTGCCGTGTCAGTTTGGTATTTTAAATTGTATCTGTGATTTGTACCGAGTTTGTAAGTATTTTGGGATTCAGGGAGGTTTTTATTTTCAACTGGTTTTTGCTCTTTTGAATGCGTGTCGAGGCTCTCGACTGAAAAGAAAAAAACTTCTGATTTTTGGATTAGATCAATAAATAATTCAGGTTGATGAGATTGTGCGAGTTCATTAATATCTGTACCGTCTGGAGTTTGAACGATTCTAATTGTGGTTTCTGAAAACAAGCTTTTCAAGTATTTAGCGTGTTTTTGATTGGCTTCTTTTCCTGACTCATCACCATCAAAAAACAAAACTATTTCCTCTAAGCTTTCGATTTGTTGGATGGCGTGAACATGTTCAGCTGTAAGGCCGTTTGTGCCGTAAAGCGAAAGTAAAGCATAGCTTTCTGTAATTTCCTTATTATTTAAAAGCGAAGCCGTATCAATCACACTTTCAGTTAAAATCAGTTTTTTTGTTCCTCGATTTGGATAACCTGGATAAAGTCCGCTTCTATTTTTACTGTAAAAATGATTTCCTCCAGTACTTCTTACTGATCTTCCATACAAAGAGACAATGTCTCCTTTTTCATTTTTCAAAGGAAAAGTAATGCAGCCACGTAAATAATTAAACCTCGAACTTTTAAAAGCATTGTAACCGATCTCAAGACTTTTCCAATCAAGGTTTCGGCTTTCTGCATATTTTCTTGCTGTGCTGCTGGCTACAAAGCTGCTTTGCATTTGTTGGAAGTCGCTTTGGTAGTTTACTTTATCAGTAGTTTGGGATTGGGTTAAATTTTCACTCATTACTCCGTTAGTTCTCTCTTGCAACCAGTCCAAAGCTTTAGGAAGCTCTAAAGATTTGTATTTCTTAACCAATTCCACTACATCCATTGTTCCTGCCGAGCAATTCGCACTAAAACACGTTACAATCTGCTTTTCCTTGGAAAACTGAAAACTCGGTGTTTTATCATTGTGAAAAGGACAATGCGCTTTTCCATGCTTATCGATTTTTATTCCGAGTTCTTCACCGATTTGTAGAATGTCGAGTTTGCTTTTGAGAGAAGGGATGTTCATTTGAAAAATATTTTATTGTTACAGTTTGGTTACAAAACTAATCATTTGGTAAATTAAAAACAAAACTTTTGGATTTGTTTTTATCCAAACTATGCTGTATTTTTGCCTAAACCTTTACAGAACGGTTAAAAACGGCATATTATGAGTATAGATTTTGGAAATAGATTAAAACAGATTAGGGAAGAAAAAGGCCTTAAGAGAGAAGATATTGCATCCAAAATTGGAACGTCCGCAGCAATTATTGGAAGATATGAAAGAAGTGAAAGAACTCCTTCAGTTGATATTGCCAAAAACATTGCTGAAGCTTTAGAAGTTTCATTAGATTATCTCGTAGGTGATACCACAGTACTTTTAAAAGACAAGAAGATGCTTTACCGTCTAGAAGTTCTTCAAAAAGTAAATCCAGCTCAAAAAGACCGCATTCTTTACATGCTTGATCTCATGTTAAAAGATGCTCAAAATAATTCACTTAGTGAGAAATTAGCGTGATTAAAAAGCTGACCCAAGAATGTTTACCAATGCAGAAATAGAAAGATTTAAAAAACACATGGTTAAAGACCTTGTGAAAGGATCGATTAAAGAGCTCAAAAGAATAAAAAATCCTCAAGACTTTACTGACATACATTCTTATAACTTAATACAGATGATTTTTTCTTTTAAGATTGCTTCAGGTAAATCTCCAGAAACAACAAAAGAAGAACTTATTGAGATTGTAAATCAAGCATACAAAGATTTCTTAGAACAAACTGGGGGTAATCTACCAAAATAAAAGGAGGAAAGCGAAGCGCAGCGGGTGTGTGGCACATTGTTTTATTTTTACTGATAAGACTTCCTCCATTTACCTAACTTAGAATCATATACTAATGATTCATCAAAACTAATTGAATAATACACTTCATAAAGACTATCATATCTATTATAATAATATGGTCCTTCTTCTAAATTTAAATCATTTAAGTCTTTTGGGAGCACACCACTTATTTTTTTATATTTTTCGATTTTACCAACTATTTTATTTCCTTTTCTAATAATATGCTCCTCACCTTTACAGGCAAATATTATTGATAATACAACAATAAAAAAAACTACGTTTTTTTTCATAACTATCTCTATTTCTTTGGTTTTGGCGTTTTCGGTGTTGTAGTTTTATTAATCAAATTAGGGTCTCTGAGAGTTGCTTTGGAAGAATCATCCTCTGGAATATCCTGATAATTTGGTGCTGATTCTGGGGTAGTTGCTCCCAAGATATTATTTAAATAGTTCGCTATTTGATTTCCGAAAGTAACATCACTATCTGGATCGTAATGATTAACAGCAAAGTCTGCCCCAAAATAATCGCTCGGTAAATCCTCATAACTATATGCAGAATGACCTGCAGAGAACACATCAGATTGTTCTTGAAAATACCCATCTTGTACAGCTTCGCCTATTGGATCCATTTGAGCGTCCGATATAGTCCGAACTGTAAATCCTTTTGGTTTCTCTCCTTGTTTAGCTCTTTCAACCATATCTTGTGCCGTTTGTTTTTTAAGCTTGTAATTATAGGCCTTTGAAGCATAAAATAAAAAATGAGTCATATCTATCCACCCTCCTTTTTCGGTATAAATATATCTTCCCTTTTTTTGATTATAAAAGCCCGTCTGGGTAGGCTCAGGTCTCATTGTTGACCAGTTAAACTTAGTAGCAGATAGGTTTATCATATAATCATGAGAAGAACTACCTTTATACCTACCAACCTTTCTTGTACTTAGATTGTTAACTTGGTTTAAAAAATCTTTAACCGTTCCTGCAAATGGTTTAATTGGTTGTCTACCATCTGGATCTGTATAAAATAAAGGATTATTAAAAGTATAATTGTAGCTAGACCAACTCGGCATTTCAGCTGCCAATGGATCAATACTTAACCATCTACCAACCCTAGGATCATACTGTCTAAACTCGGTTGTGTAAGAGTTTCCCTCCCCTTTGATGTTATCATCTTTCTCCATGCCATTGAACCCATAACGGTAAGAATCTACACAACTAATTCCGCTGACATTCAAATTACTACACACCACTTTTAGCGGTGATAAAGTTTCGTGATATGTCAGTTTCTTGCAGCCCATTGAGAACTCTAAATTAAGTGTTTTTTTCTTTCAAATGAAAATTTACTCACTTGTTTATGTTTTTAATTGTGTTCGTGAGCTCCCTATCGGTCGGTTCAATTGAAAAGAAAAAGTTCACTTCATTATTTCTGATGTGTTTTGATGCTTTTTGATGTTAGTCATACACTATCCATACACTATCCGTACATGATCCATACTTATTCATAGGGTAAACTCGCCAATGGTGAATGGATGTCGACCGTGGACAACACTACTTGCCTGAGGTTTTTACATAAAAATTCAACTGAAAAGAAAAAAAATCACGCCTGGGATAACAGCTCTTTGACGATGTTTAATAAACTCTTCACAGAGAAATTTTATTCAACAAGGAGAAGTCTGGAGCCAGGAAGATTTTAATTAAGAATGATAAATCGTTTATTCAACATCGACAAAGGGCCGCCCTCGGCAGGAGCCAGCGGAGCAACCTACCTGAGCTAAGCGAAGGGAAAAAACATCTGATAAGCGGAGTGTGTCCCGACTATGGAGTTTACGGAATAGAAGTGGCAAAACGAAGCTGCGAACGCACGCGAATGGAGTGAGGGTGGAAGTTGCAGAAGTTTTGAGTCCCGAAGCTTCGGGAGACGATAAACGCAACGACCTATGTGGG
>DATGMT010000198.1:0-2751 GCA_035307265.1 Aequorivita sp. | reverse complement strand
CAAATTGTTTTCACTGTGGTGATCCGTGTTTAGATGTTGAAATTAAGCATGAAGAAAAATCGTTTTGCTGTCAAGGATGTAAAACCGTTTTCGATATTCTACATGAAAACGATTTAAGCTATTACTACGACCTAGAAACTGCTCCAGGTATTTCTCCACAAGAAGTAGAGGGGAAGTTTGATTTCTTAGCAAACAAAGCAATAGTAGATAAACTTGTTGAATTCAACGATGGCAATACACTGATTGTTTCATTCTTAATACCTGCAATACACTGTAGTAGCTGTATTTGGGTTTTAGAAAACCTAAGCAAGTTTATTCCTAATGTAAAAGATTCGCAAGTAAACTTTCCTGAAAAAACAGTTCGCATTACTCTAAAAAACTCAGAAAACTCGCTTAAAACGCTAGTGGTTCTTTTAAGTAGAATTGGATATGAACCTTATATTTCACTTGAAGATTCTGATAAAAAAGAAAAGAACAAAGACCGTAGTCTAATTTATAAGCTAGGCATTGCCGGATTTGCATTTGGGAATATAATGTTCCTTTCACTTCCTGAATATTTTGAAAATTCCGATTTCTGGTTAGATCAATTCAAGCCGTTTTTTCGCTGGGTAATGTTTGGCTTTGCACTTCCCGTAGTTTTTTATTCAGCTAGCGGCTATTTTATTTCGGCTTATAAAGGCATTAGAGCTAAAGTTCTAAACATTGATGTGCCTATCGCAATAGGAATCGTCGCTCTATTTGTTAGAAGTACATTAGACATTGTGATGGACTGGGGTACTGGATTTTTCGATAGTTTAGCAGGGCTGTTGTTCTTCCTTTTATTAGGAAAATTCTTCCAACAAAAAACATACTCCTACCTTTCTTTTGAGCGTGACTATAAATCATATTTTCCTATTGCAGTGACTCGACTATCAAAAGATTCCTCTGATAGACTTATCGAAGAACAAATTGAAGCATACGAAGTGAAAAAGGGAGATAGGTTGTTGGTTAGAAATAATGAGATTTTGCCTGTTGATGCTATTCTTATTAAAGGAAAGGCATTAATTGACTACAGTTTCGTTACAGGAGAAGCCGAGCCAATAGCCAAAAAGAGTGGAGACAAATTGTATGCTGGCGGAAAGCAACAGGCTGGAGTAATGGAAGTTGAGGTTTTAAAACCAATTTCTCAAAGTTATCTCACACAGCTTTGGAGCAACGATATTTTTGATAAAGGCAGAACAAGTGTTTTTCAATCGTTGACAGATAGTATAAGTAAACGATTTACGATCGGAATTCTATCCATTGCAGCAATATCTACTATATACTGGTTAATAACAGACCCCTCTATAGCATTCGATGTGTTTACAGCGGTGTTAATAGTGGCTTGTCCTTGTGCAATTGCATTGGCAGCGCCATTTACATTAGGTAGCTTATTGCGGATTTTTGGTAGAGAAAAACTGTATTTAAAAGAAGCTTCAGTAATAGAGCAAATGGCAAAAGTAGATACAGTAGTGTTTGATAAAACAGGCACGCTAACTACAAATCAGAAAAATATAATTACATATGAAGGATTGGAGCTTTCCGAAGAAGAAAAACAAATGCTCACAGGCACATTAAGAGCATCTAATCATCCATTGAGTCGTGCCTTATATGGTATTTTAGAAAAGAATAATATCCAAACACCAGAGGAATTTGAAGAAGAAGTAGGGAAGGGGATTTTCGCAAAGTTTGAAAATAATTCAATGAAAGTTGGAGCTTATGATTTTGTTAGAGAACAAGAACAAAGCTATACGCCAGAGTCTATAAAAGAGGAAGGATCTCAAAACCGAACAGTTGTACACATCAGTTCGAACGACACGTATAAGGGTTGCTATGTTTTTAATAACGAGTATCGTGAAGGTGTTTCTGAAACATTTTCAACTTTGGCATTAAAAAAAGAAGTTGTAGTTTTATCAGGAGACAATGATGGAGAACGTGAACGATTGGAAGCATTACTGCCTGAAGGTACTAATCTATACTTCGGTCAAAAACCAGAGGATAAATTAAATTTTATCAAAGAGCTTCAGCAGAAAGGAAAAACAGTAATGATGGTTGGAGATGGGCTTAATGATGCTGGGGCCTTAAAACAAAGTGATGTGGGGATAGCTATTTCTGAAAATACAAATGTCTTTTCGCCAGCTTGTGACGGGATTATGGAAGCTTCTAGATTTCAACAATTCGCAGATTATATTTCGGTAGCGAAGAAAGGAAGTAAGATTATAAACTATGCTTTTTTATTTTCGTTGTTTTATAATCTTATCGGTTTGAGCTTTGCAGTTAGTGGTCATTTAAAGCCCGTAGTGGCAGCTATCTTAATGCCACTGAGCTCAATAAGTATCGTCGTGTTCACCACAGTAGCAACACAAATGGCAGGAAAGAAATTAAGAATGAATATAAATAATAAAAATTGATAAAAATCATGTTATTTAAATGGATACAATGATAATTTTGAAAAGTAAATACAAGCTATGAATATTATTTATATGTTGTTGGCTATCAGTATTTTTGTAGCTATTGTTTTTTTTGTTGCATTTATATACACAGTTAGAAGTGGACAATATGACGATACCTACACGCCTTCTGTTCGTATGCTATTTGAAGATGAGCTTGTGAAAGATGAAGATATTAAGAAAAATAAAGTTTCAAATAAACCAACCTTTAATAATCAACAAACCGCTACTGCAGGAGAGCAGGAGTAAATTAAACCATCATTATGCAAACAGAACAGTTTTA
>DATGMT010000197.1:0-8606 GCA_035307265.1 Aequorivita sp. | reverse complement strand
TTAAGGAGTGCAAAGATAGTATATTTTTCCTTTTCAAAATTAATTCGGTTATTTTATTTTACATTTGTCAAATTCACTATTGAAAATTTAAGCTTATGAAAAAAATTGTGTTCCTACTTTTTGCTGTTTTACCTTTTGTATCATGTGATGATACCGAGACCAATGATGTGTCTTTTCAAGCAAAAATAGATAATAGACTTTATCAAGCTACTGAGTCGGTTGCATCAGTCGATGACAACGGAAGTCTTATTATTAAAGGAGCTAATATAGAAGAGTCGATTATCTTGACATTGTCAAGTTTGAAAAAAGGTAATTTTATGATAAGTAACGAATCTCCAAATCATGCCGTATATGCCGATGCATCCGGAAATACTTTTACTACTAATTCTAATGGTTATGGCGTTGTTAGAATTTCAGATGTAGATGAAGTTAATAGAACTTTGACCGGAAACTTTAGTTTTAGCGCTATTCTTCGTGGAGTAGATACAGTCTATGTCTCCAAAGGTGTGCTGCATCAAGTTCCATTTAGCGATGGGAGTATTGTAATCCCTGGAGAAGCTGGAATTTTTAAAGCTAAGGTAGATGGAGAGCCTTTTGTTCCATCACACGTTGCTGGTATAAATACTGGAAATTCAATCATTATTTCAGGAGATTCTATGGATGCTTCTATAGCAATTTCTACACCTGTAGATGTTGAAGCAGGTGAATACACGTTGCCTAGAGGTGGGTTTAGTGCAAAATATCAAGATGCAAGTGGCCCTCAAACTACTTCGGAAGGATTGTTGAAAATCATATCTCACGATCCTGTGGCGAAGACCATGAATGGAACCTTTTCATTTATTACTAATTTAAGTGAAATTACAGAAGGTGAATTCGAAATAACATATGAATAAACTCAGTTTCACTCTAGTAAGTGCTACTTTGAAACCAATATAGGTTAATCTGAATATGATCCATATCTAGGTTGAAGATCATTCACGACTATTTATATTCTAAACCGTCTTAATTATTAAGGCGGTTTTTTTGTGAACAACTCCAATCATTTTTGCTTTTAGTTGGGGTGTGGATTTCCTATTTTTACCTTTTCATGTAATTTTCTTTTTTTGAATATTTAAAGTGATGAAAATTAGACGATAAGTTTTTTTGTCGAACTAAATTTTATCACTTCACAAGTAATCTATCACCTAAAACTTTTAAGGATGTATTTAATTTTTGATACCGAAACAACAGGTCTTCCAAAGAACTTTAGAGCTCCCGTAAGCGATACGGATAACTGGCCCCGCTGTATACAAATTGCTTGGCAGTTGCACGATGAAGATGGAAAGTTAATTGAGCATCAAGATTATATAATACAACCAGAAGGATTTAATATTCCCTTCGACGCTGAAAAGATTCATGGAATTTCTACAGAGCTTGCCGAAAAAGAAGGATTGCCATTAGCTGAAGTAGTGGAGCGGTTTGTAACCGCCCTTGGAAAAGCAAAATTTGTGGTGGGACAGAATATTGAATTCGACTTAAATGTAATAGGGTCTGAGTTTTATAGAATGGGGATTGAAGATCCATTTCAAAGACTTTCTGTTTTAGATACTTGTACAGAAGTTACAGCTCAACTATGCCAAATACCAGGAGGTAGAGGAGGAAGGTTTAAATTACCAACATTAACCGAGCTTCATGAGTTTCTATTCAATGAAGCTTTTGCAGAAGCACATAATGCTACAGCCGATGTTGAAGCAACAACCCGTTGCTTTTTAGAACTAGTTCGTCGTCAAATATTTACGGTTGAAGAATTAGACGTTCAACCAGACTATTTTGAAAGGTTTTCAGAAGCAAATCCGAAACCTATTGAGCTTATAGGGCTAAAACATATCAATCTAAAGAAGGCTTCAGAAAAAGTTAGAAAAGAAATTCAAGCAACTTTAGATACTCAGGAGATTTCTTCTGAAGAAATTGAAGAAAATATAGCTACGTTAGAAGATGCACCTTTTGTCCACCTTCACAATCATTCGCAGTTTTCAATTTTACAATCTACTTCTAGTACGGCAGATTTAGTAAATGCAGCTGTAGCAAACAATATGAAAGCTGTTGCTCTAACAGACTCAGGTAATATGATGGGGGCTTTTCATTTTGTGCAAGCCGTAGATGACTATAATAAAACCTTGTCGCCCGAAAATGACCATAAAAAACTAAAAGGAATTGTAGGATGTGAATTCTTTGTATGTGAAGATCACCTTAATAAAACTCAAAAAGATAACGGATATCAAATTGTGATGCTTGCGAAAAACAAGAATGGCTATCACAACTTGGCAAAAATGGCGTCTATAGCTTATACAAAGGGATTTTATTATGTTCCTCGAATTGACAGGGAGGTTATAGAGCAGTATAAAGATGATATTATCGTCCTTACAGGAGGACTGTATGGAGAAGTTCCGGGGAAGATCCTAAATATTGGAGAGAATCAAGCAGAAGAGGCTCTATTGTGGTGGAAAGAAGTTTTTGGAGACGATTTATATGTGGAGATCTTGCGTCACAATCAAGAAGATGAAAGACGAGTAAATGAAGTTTTGATTGAAATGGCAAGGCGTAATGAAGTGAAAATGGTTGCTTGTAACAACACATATTATATTAATAAGGAAGATGCCAATGCACACGATATTCTATTGTGTGTAAAAGATGGAGAAAAGCAAGCCACCCCAATTGGGAGAGGTCGCGGCTATCGATATGGACTCCCGAATCAGGAATATTACTTTAAGTCTCAGGACGAAATGAAGGCTTTGTTCAAAGACCTTCCAGAAGCAATTCTTAACATAGAAGAGGTTGTTGCTAAAATTGAACCTTTTACACTACATCGTGAGGTATTACTTCCAAACTTCGGAATTCCAGAAGAGTTTTTGCATCCTGATGATGTTGATGGTGGGAAACGGGGTGAGAACGCCTATTTAAGACATTTAACATACGAAGGGGCTAGAAGACGATATCCAGAGCTAATTGAAGTTTCTTTTGAAGCTTTAACCGACGTTGATATTCCGGAAGGATCCTCCGAGAGAATTAAGGAAATAAAACAACGACTAGACTTTGAGTTAGAGGTAATTGCTAACACAGGGTATCCAGGATATTTTTTGATAGTTCAAGACTTTATTGCTGAAGCAAGAAAAATGGGAGTTTCTGTTGGTCCGGGAAGGGGGTCGGCAGCAGGAAGTGCTGTGGCTTATTGCTTAGGGATTACAAATATTTGCCCTATTGAATACGATTTGCTTTTTGAGCGTTTCTTAAACCCAGATCGTGTGAGCATGCCAGATATTGATATCGACTTCGATGATGAAGGTAGAAGTAAGGTGATGGATTATGTTATTGAGAAATACGGAAGCAATCAAGTGGCACAAATTATTACTTATGGAACTATGGCGGCTAAGTCTTCTATTCGGGATACAGCTCGGGTTCTTGACTTGCCCTTGGGAGATGCCGATAGGATTTCAAAACTAATTCCGAATTTAACGAAGCTCAATAAAATCTTTGGAGTTAGTGAAGCAGATTTAAAAAAGCGTTTCCGTAGTGAAGATCTTTCAAAAGTAATGGAGTTGGTGTCTCTTTCAGAAGGAGCAAATCTAGAAGCCCAAACAATTAATCAGGCAAAAGTGCTCGAAGGTTCGGTTAGAAATACCGGTATTCACGCTTGTGGAGTGATTATTACACCAAGCGATATCACTGACTTTGTCCCTGTTGCAACCGCAAAAGATTCAGATTTATATGTAACCCAATTCGATAACTCGGTTGTTGAAAGTGCAGGGTTATTAAAGATGGATTTCTTAGGGTTAAAAACCTTAACGCTAATAAAAGATACGGTAGGTATCGTTAAGCACAAGCATAATATAGAGTTGGATCCTGACAGTTTCCCACTAGATGATGAAAAGACATATGAACTTTTCCAAAGAGGTGAAACAGTTGGGATTTTTCAGTATGAATCGCCAGGAATGCAGAAACATATGAAGGATTTAAAGCCTACTGTTTTTGCAGATTTAATTGCTATGAATGCCCTGTATCGTCCAGGTCCTATGGAGTATATCCCTAGTTTTATTAGACGAAAACACGGGCAAGAAGAAATAGAGTATGACCTTCCAGCAATGGAAGAATACCTAGAGGAAACCTATGGTATTACCGTATATCAAGAGCAAGTGATGTTGCTTTCCCAAAAGCTAGCTGGATTTACTAAAGGTGAAGCCGACGTTTTGCGTAAAGCAATGGGTAAGAAGCAAAAATCGGTTCTAGATAATATGAAACCTCGATTTATTTCGCAAGCAGAAGAACGAGGTCATGACTCTGAAAAATTAGAGAAAATATGGAGAGACTGGGAAGCATTTGCAAGTTATGCGTTTAATAAATCTCACTCTACTTGTTATGCGTGGATTGCATATCAAACAGCTTATTTAAAAGCGCATTATCCTGCAGAATTTATGGCGGCAGTGCTTTCTAACAATATGAATGATATCAAGCAAGTAACCTTCTTTATGGAAGAATGTAAACGAATGGGGCTTGCTATCTTAGGGCCTGATGTTAATGAATCGTTCTATAAATTTACTGTAAATGACCAAGGAGCAATTAGGTTTGGAATGGGAGCGGTTAAAGGAGTGGGAGGAAACGCAGTAGCAACCATAGTTGAAAATAGAAAAGACGGAAAATACAAGTCGGTTTTCGACTTAGCAAAGAGAATAGACCTACGGGCAGCCAATAAAAGAGCTTTTGAAAACTTAGCATTGGCAGGAGGATTCGATAGTTTTGATGCTCATCGTGCACAATACTTGCAACCAGATGGAGATGGTGTTGTTTTTATTGAAAAGGTGCTCCGCTATGCAGCAAGATACCAAGAAACTCAAAACTCATCTCAAGTAAGTCTTTTTGGCGATTCTAGCGAAGTGCAAATTCCCGAGCCTGAAGTGCCACCATGTGAAGAATGGAGCGCTATGAAAAAACTCAAACAAGAAAGAGAGGTTGTTGGAGTATACATTTCAGGGCACCCACTAGATGCTTTCAAAATGGAACTTGATTATTTTACTAATTGTAAAGTAGCAGACTTTAACAACTTAGAAAGCATGATAAATAAAGAGGTTTCTTTTGCTGGAATTGTTTCGGAAGTGAGATATATGACTGGTAAAAATGGAAGAGATTGGGCAATGTTTACAGTAGAAGATTTTGAAGATAGTTTTCAATTCAGAATCTTCGGTGAAGAC
Source organism: Aequorivita sp. (assembly GCA_035307265.1). Lineage (GTDB taxonomy): Bacteria > Bacteroidota > Bacteroidia > Flavobacteriales > Flavobacteriaceae > Aequorivita. The sequence goes on along the minus strand of DATGMT010000197.1, from coordinate 3,384 downwards.
TATTTAAAATATAGACACCTGTTGGTGGTAGACTCTTTTATCTACGGACGCATATTTGTGAGAGAGGGCTGGACAAACCGAGAAACTGGTGTGAAAGGAGATCCGAGAATACAATTTAATGGATTGCAAATGCTTCATGATGTTATGGAGAAATACTCCAAAAAAATAACATTAGTATTGCCTTTAGAAAGTTTGGATGAGAGTAGAATTGAAGCGCTGAGCAACCTTGTTAAATCCAATAAAGGTGAGAAGCAGTTGCACTTTGTTGTCTTTGACGAAGAAGAGAAGGTGAACTTAGATATGATTAGTAGAAAGTATAAAATTGATATCAATAAAAAAGTGCTTGAGGAACTAAATAAAGAGCAGTTTGCTTATAAACTTAATTGATACCGTGAGCTTTAGGTTAATGTAGAAGTGTGGTTTTCATTAATTCAATTATAGAAAATACTAATACTCTCATTTCCTAAATGAATATGAAACTGTAAGGTTTCGGATAAAAATTGACTACTTTTGTTCAATAATTAAATATAAGACTATGGCATTAGAAATCACAGACGCAACATTTGAAGAAACTGTACTAAAAAGTGACAAACCAGTATTGGTTGATTTTTGGGCAGCTTGGTGTGGCCCTTGCCGAATGGTGGGACCAATCATTGAAGAAATAAGTAAAGAATACGAAGGCAAAGCCGTTGTAGGTAAAGTAGACGTAGATGCAAATCAAGAATTTGCAGCTAAGTATGGCGTTCGTAACATTCCAACAGTTTTGGTATTCCAAAACGGAGAAGTAGTGGGACGTCAAGTAGGTGTTGCTCCTAAAAACGTTTATGCAGAAGCGATAGATACGCTTTTGTAAAAAATGATTAAAAAATAAATTTTGTAAAGGCTTGGCGATTTGCTAAGCCTTTTCTTATTTTTAGCAGTTAGGACTCCGGAGGATATTCTGCTGTTCTATTAGACCTTATCTTAAATAACAATCATTTCTTTTTAGCCTTTTGAAATATAAAAAGAAGGTATTTCATAATTTAATAAGCATATATATATAATGGAGAAATTTAATAAAGTACAGGATAGAATTGATGCCAAACTTTTAGAAGAGCGAAAGGTTTTTCTATGGGGAGAGGTAAATGATAAAAGTGCTCGTCACATTGTAGATAGATTGCTCTACCTCGATGCGCTGAGTAATGATGAAATAAAGTTTTATATAAATAGTCCTGGAGGTTATGTTACTTCTGGATTTTCGATATATGATACTCTACGCGAGATAAAAAGCCCTGTTTCTACCATTTGTTCAGGCTTAGCTGCATCAATGGGGAGCCTTCTCCTTTCTGCAGGTGAGAAAGGCAAACGCTTTATTCAACCACATGCAAGAGTGATGATTCATCAGCCAAGTGGAGGTGCTCGCGGTGTTGCAAGTGATATAGAAATTACGGCTCAAGAAATTTTGAAAACCAAAGAAATAAGTGCTCAAATATTAGCAGACAACTGCGGACAGAGCTTTGAGAAGATAATGAAAGATTTTAATCGTGATCATTGGATGGACGCAGAAGAGTCGATTGAATATGGAATTGTGGATAAAATAATTAAGTAATCTAGTTGTACTGAGTTAAGGTATAATAACGGTAAAAAGATATTGAATATGAGAAAGACAGTATTGTTAATAGCAGCGATTGGTTTGGTAGCTATAGGATGTAAAAATGGTTCAAAAGAAGAATCGAATTCAGCTAAAGAAGAGATTGTTGAAGTGGTTTCAGAATTGCCAGACCATCACAATTCAGAGAACTCTTTAGATTGGGCTGGTGTTTACGAAGGTACAACCCCTTGTGCAGATTGTGAAGGAATAAAAACCACATTAATGCTTGACGACGAAGGAAGCTTCGAGCTCTCTCAAGTTTATCTTGGAAAAGAAGAAACCCCGTTTGTTCAAAAAGGTGAGTTTGTATGGAATGAAGCTGGCTCAACCATAACTCTAAATACTTCAGACAAATCCTTAATGTTTAAAGTGGGGGAAAATGAAGTGACAATGTTAGATCAAGAAGGTAATGTTATCACTGGAGAATTGGCTGGTTCCTACGTTTTAAAGAAGATGTAGCAACACGCTTAATATTTCAGAGTGCAAGAAACATGAAATTAAATTTATAGCTCTAATTATAATTGCTTATCGTGAATATAGAGAAGGAAATTAATGAAATTACAGGGTTTAAAAACCTTGAACTACTTGCAAAACAAGTGGTTGAAGGTTTTATTTCTGGATTGCACAAAAGTCCTTTTCATGGGTTTTCAGCAGAATTTTCTGAGCATAAAATTTATAATCCTGGTGAAAGCACAAAGCATATCGATTGGAAACTATTTGCGAAAACAGATAAGTTATATACCAAACGATATGAAGAAGAAACTAACCTTCGATGTCATTTAATAGTTGATAATAGCAGTTCTATGCATTATCCTAAACTAAATGACTACAATATAAACTCGTTGAATAAAATTGGTTTCTCTGTATTGGCATCTGCGGCTATAATGAATCTAATGAAGCGTCAGCGCGATGCAGTAGGGTTGAGTATCTACAGCAATGAATATGAGTTTTATGCTTCGGAGAAAGGCAGTGAGAGGCATCACCAAATGCTTTTGCAGCACTTAAACAGTTCGCTTGCTACGCCTAAAGATAGTAGTGGGACAAAAACCTATGAGCACTTACATTTAATAGCCGAGAAGCTAAAACGTCGTTCTTTGATGTTTCTTTTTACAGATATGCTTCAAAGTGATATTGTATCGGAAAAAATGTTTGAAGCGCTTCAACATTTAAAATACAACAAACACGAGGTAATTCTCTTTCATACTTTTGATAAAAAGAGAGAGGTGGATTTCGATTTCAGTAATAAACCTAAGCGATTTGTAGATGTTGAAACAGGAGAACACATTGATTTATATGCCGAAAACATCAAAAAACAGTATGCCGAAGCGGTTGAAGACTATTTCTCAGAGCTCCGATTGCGATGTGGGCAGTATCGAATTAAATATGTGTTGGCAGATATCAACGAGAGCTTTAATAAAATATTGACGACCTATTTAGTAGAGCGTCAGAAGTTTGGCTAATTATTGCGCTAGGTTTTGAAAGATTAAAAGTGTTTCGGGAACTTCATTTGAAAATAATAAACAAATTTTTTTTAAAAATAGTTTGCAAAGATGAAATGGAGTGGTATATTTGCCACCGCTTAATACAGCAAAGAGTAGTCTCTAAAAGTATTGGTAACAATTTTTCACTATGCCTAACTGTTGTTAGGGTCTTTCGAAAGGAAGGTTGAAAAAATTGGTCTGGTAGTTCAGTTGGTTAGAATACCTGCCTGTCACGCAGGGGGTCGCGAGTTCGAGTCTCGTCCAGACCGCAAC
>DATGMT010000196.1:0-2313 GCA_035307265.1 Aequorivita sp. | reverse complement strand
ACAGAAGAATACGATAAATTCAAAGAATTAAATAAAAATGCCCTTTCAAAAGTAGAAGAACATTTTCTGAAACAGATTGAAAGTACAAACAAAAAATTAAAGTAAACAATGAACCTAATTTAATATCAGACAATAAAAATAATAATTTTAATTATGGTAAATTCGCCATAATTAAAAAATACAATTCTAAACCCGTCGAATTCGAGAGGTTTAGAAGACAGAAATATATATTCTGCCCTTACAGGGCAATTTATCAGATTGCATTAACACCCAATGCGTTGCATTGAGTTAAACATATAAAAGGCTTTCAGCCTTTAAGTTAAAGAAAAACGATTTTTCCCTGAAAGGGATATGTATAACAAACCCAATGGCAACGCCTTGGAATAATAACAAACAATATGAAACTATTAACTTATCTAACATCAGACAACGAGCAAAGAGCAGGATTTATTCATAACAACAAAGCAGTAGATTTAGCCGATTTTGGTGAAGTTGCCAATTTCCCGCTTCCGAGTACGATTTTGGAATTGATTGATATGGGATTTGAAGTTATTGCAGAAATCAACGCACTTTTAGAAGATATTTCGGAAGCAGAATTGGCTGAAATAAGCTATGATTTAAGTGAAATCCAAATCCTTGCTCCTATTCCGAAACCAAGAAAAAATATTATCGGAATCGGGTTGAATTATACCGAACACGTTGCAGAAAGTGCCCGAACATTAGACACAACAGGAAAACTACCCCAAAAACCGATTATTTTTTCCAAACCACCTACAACCGTTACAGGTCCAAACACGAATATTCTTTTAAATCCTAAATTGACACAACAACTCGACTGGGAAGTGGAACTGGCAGTTGTAATGGGTAAAAAAGGAAAATATGTTCCTAAAGAAAAGGCTTTGGATTATGTTTTCGGATATACGGTAATCAATGATATTTCGGCTCGTGATTGTCGTCGTGAAGGACAATGGATTGTATCGAAAGGACAGGATACTTTTGCTCCTATGGGACCATTTTTGGTAACCAAAGACGAAATCGAAAATCCACATAAATTAAACCTCTCATTAAAGCTCAACGGAATTGAAAAGCAAAACTCCAACACTCAATTTATGTTGTTTAACATCAATGATTTGGTAGAGGATTTAAGTACGGTTTTCACACTTGAAGCAGGAGATATTATTGCTACGGGAACTCCTGCAGGAGTCGGGGCAGGAAGAAATCCGCAGGAATGGATGAAAGACGGAGATGTCGTGGAATGTTATGTTGAAGGAATTGGAACTTTGACTAATACCGTAAAAGAAATATAGTTTTCAGTAAGCAGTACGTCAGTTCGAGTGTTTTTACGGAACGTAGTGTAGTAAAAATATTATCAAGAACTTTAAACAAAATAAAAATGAATATATCACAACAAAAAGCCCCTCCTTTGGAGGGGTTGGGGAGGAAAATAAGAATCGGACAAATAGTCCCCTCATCAAACGTAACAATGGAAACCGAAATCCCTGCTATTTTCAGAGCAAGGGAAACCATTTTACCTGAAAGATTTACCTTTCATTCCAGCCGTATGAGAATGAAAAAAGTAACCAAAGAAGAGCTCGAAGCTATGGATGCTATGAGTCTCAAGTGTGCGTTGGAACTTTCCGATGCTCACGTGGACGTTATGGGTTACGCCTGTCTGGTTGCCATTATGAGTATGGGACGCGGTTATCATTGTGTTTCGGAAGTGAATTTACATCAGGAAACCGTTACCAATGGATTCCCCACTCCTATTGTAACTTCAGCAGGAGCTTTAATCAATGGTTTGAATGTTTTAGGAGCTAAAACTATTTCGGTAATTACACCTTATATGCGTCCGCTTACGGATATGGTGGTGGATTATATAGAACATCAGGGAATTAAAGTTAAAGAAAGTATCGCTTTGGAAATTCCCGATAACCTCGAAGTCGCTGCACAAAACCCGATGAACCTTTTGGAAATCTACAAACAATTAGATTTAACAGGAGTTGATGTATTGGTAGCTTCAGCTTGTGTTCAGATGCCTTCTTTGGAAGCTATTGACTTGATTGAAAAAGAAATCGGAATTCCCGTAACATCAGCAGCCGTTTGCACCACCTACGAAATGATGAAAAAACTCGGAATTAAAGCTCAATCAACGATTGGTGGAAGCTTGTTAAGTGGAAAATATTAAAATGATTTTTTAGGTAATTAATAATAATCAAAAATAGGTGGGAATAGTAAAAAAAGCCATTGGAAAATTTTCGGGATTGAAAATCTTTCATTCAAATGTCAATATAGCACCGGCATATCACATCGTTT
>DATGMT010000195.1:0-3720 GCA_035307265.1 Aequorivita sp. | reverse complement strand
TCTCCCATTTCCTGTGCCAAGCTAACTGCTTGTTCTGCATAGTCTATGGCTCTTTCACTTTCACCTAACTTGTCTAATACAGCTGCATATTGATAATAAGCATTTACTTGCTGTGTTTTATCTTTTAATTCATCAGCATACTTCACTGACCGTTCTGCATATTGAAGTGATTTATCCAAATCTTTTTCAATGAAAGAAAATACTAAGTTCGATTGTGTTTTGGCCACTAAATCATTCGAAAACTCAGATAACTCTAATGCCTTATTAGACCATTTAATTGTGTTTAAAGTGTCTTTATCATGAAAATAAGTGAGACCTAAATTACTAGCAGTTGTAGCAATAAACCTAGTATCTTGATTTTCATCTAATAGATTAAAAGACCTATGTAAATACTCCAGTTGTTTATTAGTATTATTGGTCTGACCAAGCACCGTAGCGATATTAGAATACAAGTATCCTAAATGCAAAGGATTGCCTCCATCTTCTAATATTGCAGCAATTTTGAGAAAATAATCTATAGACGTATCGAAATCTCCTTTTAAATGATAAGTGCTAGCTAAAAGATTATAAGCCGTTAAATCTACTCTTTCCTTCTCAATTGGATGAGGATTCTGAATTGCCAATTGACTATATACTATTGCGGAGTCTAACTCATTACGTATCCAAAAATAGTAGGACTTTTTAAAATATAGATAATCTAAATAAGGTACATTCTCTCGCTTCCCTTTTTCAATAATTTTATTTGCAAGTTCAATACAATCTTTATCTCGTGATTTAGTGCAATCGTCTAGTTCTTTAACTAGAATCTTAAACTCCGGACTAACAGAGACATCTTTACTACGGTTTTGCGCATTGATGAAAGTAGATACTAGAAGTATAGAAATGAATATTAATATTTTCATATCTCGTCATTAGTATTTTAGACTTTTACAAGCCCTTGAATAACAGCTTTCCTGACCATTCCAGCAATGTTCTTGACTTCGAGCTTTTGCATAATACTTGCTCTGTGAGTTTCTATTGTTTTATCTGAAAGGCAAAGTTGACCAGCTATTTCTTTCGTTGTTTTTTCCACTACTATCAACTGCAAGACTTCTTTTTCTCTTTCTGTTAAATTCATTTTGTTTTTTGAAGTCCCTCTTTCAATAAACATCTGTTGTGTTTTTGGGCTGAAATATTTCTCGTTATTAGTTACGGTTTTCAGGGCTTTTTCTATGTCTTCTCTACTATCTATTTTTAAAAGATAGCCATCAAAACCTGCGTTTACAGAAGATTTTATTGTCGCTATATCGGAATGACTAGTTAAGGCGATGATTTTTATATTTGGGGCCATCTCCTTGATTTCACCAATAATCTCTCTTCCATCGTGTCTTCCGAAGTGAATATCTAGCAACAAAACATCATAATTATCTTCCTTAAGAGTTTCTTTTAATTGCACAAAGTTTAGCACACTCTGTGATTTTTCGACAAACTCGAATGTAGAAAGCAATACTTCTAAGCCTTCTAAAACTAAAAAATGGTCATCTGCAAGCAAAATTTTCATCACAACTAATTTAAAACATAAAGCCGTAAAGTTAGTTATTTGTTTAATTATTGCTTTCTAAATCAATTTTTTTCAGTTTATATGACTTGTATTAATAAATTCACATTTGCTACTTTCTGAACACCTCTACCTTTTTCCCTTTTATTTTTGCTAGGGCTTTTCCAGATGAGGCAATTGCAATAAAATCTGACTTACTAATAGCCGACTCTTCTATTATTGTTCCGTTCTGTGCATCAATCCTTAAAAACCTTTTGTTTTCTAACAACCAAACTTCTTCTTTTGTGGCAGCGAAACTATGTATGTTTTTAGCAGCTATACTTCCAACAATATTTCCTTCAAAATCCATTATACCAACTCCTTTTGTCCCTAAAATCAGTAGGCCGTTTGGGAAAAACTCACTGTAATTTACTGTACCCACACCTAAGTCCTTTGTAGAAGTATAGGTAATTTTATTACCTGTCTTGGAATCAAAAACATAAACGCCTTTTGAAACCACGTCTATCAAACGATTGTTTTGAACATCTATCATAAATGGATTGAACTGTTTTGAAATATCTCCGCTGTTTTTTGCTTTTTCTGTTTCAAAAACTTCTTGTCCCGTACGGGCATTCAAAGCTTTAATAATGGTTCGGTTCATATTTCCTCGAGCCTTTACATAAAATATACCATCGGCCATATTATCTTGTATCTCAGTCCACTGCTGACCTAATATTCCGTACTCTTGTTTTTCTATTTTATCTTGATGTATATCAATTATCAGATATCCTTTCTTACCACCCGTTCCCCAAGCTCCTTTTTTATTAAACATTGTAAAGTAGCAAAGTTTTCCATTTTCGTTAAAGTGGAGGCTTCGAGGTATCAATCGGTTATATTTACTGTCAGCACCTTTAGAAGCTTCAAAACTTCCTCCCATTGCTTTATCCAATGCCATTAATCCTCCTAATCCTTTAGAAACATTACGTGCTGCTTTAAGCCCTTTACTTACATCTCCATCACGCTCTTCACCAGTTTTAAGATCGATTAAAGTGAGTTCTAAATACGGAAGAATAAGTGTATTCCCTACAACTGTAGCATAGTCTGGAATAAACTCGCCATCATAACTTACATTCCATAATATCTCTCCTGTTTTGGCATCTAATGCAATTACTTCAGGCACTGTAGTTAGTAGATCCATAGCTCCTTGAGTTGCTGGAATAGTAATCGCAATTAGCCGATTTGTTTTAGCTTCAAACAACAATTCTCCTATACCTCCTTTAAAATCTGCTTGTGTCCAGAGTGTATTTCCATTCCTAATATCTACGAGTTGTAATCCCTTTTTTCCATTTAATACAATGGCGTTTTTTTCAGGGATATAATTAACCAATCTGTCAAGAAAACGATCTTTAGTAAAGAAGTTATTAGCTCGATAGGCTGCTTCTTGAGAAGTAGCTCCATTGATTTCAGATTGAACCATTCCGCCTGCATGAGCACTGATTACTGTTTCGGCTACAGAAACTCCTATATCAAGTTGATCACTCTCCCACAGCAACGAACCGTCTTTTAGATTGAAAGCTTTGATTTCTGTTTGGTTGTGCTGATAATCAACAGTTAGAAAAACCTCTTCGTTACCAAAAAGGAAAAAACCGCTTCCTGTTGGTATAGAGATGTTTTTAATGAAACGTCCAATTTTAAACTTGTAGTTTCCTTCTAGAACTTTTTCATTAGTCAATGTATTCCATACCAAATAACGGTTTTCATTTTCCGCAATCATATATTTATTGTCAGGAGAGAAATCAATAAACTCAGGAGAAAAGCCGAGATCTACCTGTGTTGAACTTCCTAAATATTGTCCGTTAGCAAAGGTTATAACCAAAAATGCTAGACAAAAAGCACCTATATTTTTTATTTTAAGATTCATAAATTTATATATTTTATCGTTTTTTATACTCTACGTACATTCTATTTTTCGCGCCTGGTCGAGCTTGAACACCGACTATCATTTTGTCATCCTCTATGCTATGAATGAGCCAAGTTATTTTTCTTTCTCCTTTTGAAAGCGTTAGAATATCTCCTTCTATTTCCCAGGTAAAAGTGTTTTCCTTAGCTACACAACCTTTACCATATCTTATTTCCTTCGCTTGGTAATCCTCTGAAAATATACTGTGATCTGGTTCACAACTAGCATCGGCTTGTTTATGTGG
>DATGMT010000194.1:0-8806 GCA_035307265.1 Aequorivita sp. | reverse complement strand
AATTACCGAAGGTGATTCATATCCTTTTTTGCTAATAGCTTTTAGCAAGGCTTCAGATAGCCCTAATGATTTAAATGACATAAATTTATTTAAGTTGTAAGACCGCTGCGCTTGGAGATAGTTTATCGCGGCGCTTTTAGATTTCGGTCCTTTTTAGAAACCATTAAAACTAAGAAGACGGTTTTAATAAGCAGCGAAGATAGGTTTTAATTAATGGAATAAGCTAATTTTATGATTTCTATGTGATTTGTTAGAGAGGAAGTTACAAAAAGACAACAACTATTGACCTTGTTTTCCACAAGATCAATAGACTTCTGAAACAGCTTGTTAACTATACTTAACAATGAAGCGCATTACATAAAGAGAATTATCAACTCATAAATATCTTTGAGTTATAAAGCCCTTTATATATCTTTAAAGTCTCAAAACGAATCTAGCAAGTTACTTTATGGACATAGAGCAAATTTTTAAGAACAATGAAGTTTGGGTAAATAATAAGTTAGGAACCGACCCAAATTATTTCAAGAATCTAGCAAATGGTCAAAATCCTGATATCCTTTATATTGGTTGTAGTGATAGTCGCGTGACGGCCGAGGAAATCATGGGTGTAAAGCCAGGCGATGTGTTTGTTATGAGGAATATTTCAAACATGGTCTCTAATTTAGATTTAAGCGCCATGAGTGTCATAGACTATGCCGTAAGCGTTTTAAAAGTAAACCATATAGTTATCTGTGGTCATTACGGTTGTGGCGGAGTGAAAGCTGCAATGCAGTCTAAAGACTTAGGCATTCTAAACCCATGGTTGCGTAATATTCGCGACGTCTATCGTCTACACCGTGACGAACTCAATGAAATTGCAGACGAGGAAGAAAAATACAAAAGACTTGTCGAGCTTAATGTACAAGAGCAATGCGTCAATGTAATTAAAACTGCCGATGTTCAAATAGCTGTCCGAAAAGGGATATTAGCCGTTCACGGATGGGTTATGGATATGGAAACAGGGAAATTAATCGATCTTGAAATCGATTTTGAGAAAGTTCTTGAAGGCATCATGGAAATTTACCACCTCGATAAAGAGGAGATTCAGAACTCCTAATCCCTCGATTGAATTTTACATTCGAATTGGCACTTGGATTCCCAATAATGCAAAAGCACTTTTAATAACTTCTGAAACAGCGTTAGAAAGGTTAACTCTGAATACCTTTTCTGTTTGATTATCCGTTGCTAAAATCGGCACACTTTGATAAAAGCTATTGAATTCTTTTACTAGATCATACGTATAATTTGCAATTATAGCTGGGCTATGATTTTCGGCTGCCAATTGTATCGTCTCTGGATATTGTTGAAGTATTTTAAGCAGTTCCTTTTCTTTTTCGTGAAGTTTTACACCGCTCATCTCTATTTTTCCTAATATTTCAGGAGATGATTCTTTTGCCTTTCTCAATATACTTTGAATTCTAGCATAAGTGTATTGAATAAAAGGTCCGGTGTTACCTTGAAAATCGACACTCTCTTCTGGATTAAATAGAATTCTCTTTTTAGGATCTACTTTTAGGATATAATACTTTAAGGCTCCTAGTCCTATAATTCTATACAGCTCTTCTTTTTCTTCTTCAGAAAAATCATCGATTTTACCGAGCTCTTCCGATATTTTTCGTGCGGTATCAGTCATCTCAGCCATTAAATCATCGGCATCTACAACTGTTCCCTCACGGCTCTTCATTTTTCCGCTTGGGAGATCCACCATTCCATAGCTCAGGTGAAATAAGTTTTCTGCCCAACTATAGCCTAGTTTTTTGAGAATTAAAAACAATACTTTAAAGTGATAATCTTGTTCATTTCCAACAGTATAGATCATTCCACCAACATCTGGATAATCCTTAACACGTTGCACTGCAGTTCCTATATCTTGAGTCATATATACAGCAGTTCCATCACTACGGAGGACTAATTTTTCGTCAAGACCTTCAGGGGTTAAATCACACCAAACCGAACCGTCTTCTTTTTTGAAAAAGACGCCATTCTTTAGCCCTTCTTCAATGATATCTTTCCCTAAAAGATATGTATCGCTTTCGTAATAATATGTATCAAAGTCTACTCCAATAGTTTTATAAGATTTTTCGAAGCCATCATAGACCCAGCCATTCATTTTTTTCCAAAGTGCAATGGTTTCTTCATCACCTGCTTCCCATTTACGGAGCATTTCTTGTGCTTCTTTTAGAATTGGAGCCTCTGCTTTTGCCTCTTCTTCTGTCTTTCCTTGTTGCTTTAACTCTTCTATTTCTTTTTTGTACTCTTGATCAAATCGCACATAATAATTTCCAACCAGCTTATCACCTTTGAGGTTTGTTGACTCGGGAGTTTCACCATTTCCAAATCGTTCCCAAGCTAACATACTCTTGCAAATGTGAATCCCTCTATCATTGATAATTTGGGTTTTGTAAACCTTTTTACCAGCTGCTTTTTCTATTTCGGAAACTGAATATCCTAACAAAACATTACGAACGTGCCCTAAGTGCAACGGCTTATTTGTATTAGGAGAAGAATATTCAACCATAACAGCCTCTTTTCCTTGAGAAATATGCCCGTAGGTTGAAAAGTCTTCAACAGAATTAAAAAAGTCTATATAGTATGAGTCGCTTAAAACTATATTCAAGAATCCTTGAACCACATTAAACTTCTCTACTTCCGAAACATTTTTAACCAAATACTCTCCTATACTCTGACCAATTTGAACAGGATTGCCTTTAAACACGCGAAGCATTGGGAATATTACCGCAGTAATATCACCTTCAAAATCTTTACGTGTAGGCTGAAGCTCAACATTTTCGAGCGTTGCCCCATAAATTTCGTTAACTGCTGTTTTAATCTGAGATACTAAGATTTGTTGAATTGCCATCTTTGGAGTTATATATGTAATATGAAGAGTAGACTCACTCTCTATGTTATATTTTTATACTTGTAAATTCTTTGCCGATGCTTCTGAATTTGGGTGCAAAGATACAGGTTTTTAAAATTTGAAAGTTCGGGAATCCATAACTTTAGAATAAAAAGTTCTAATGGTTATAAATAAAAAAGGCAAGTACAAAGCTTGCCTAGATTAAGTTTTAATAATATGCATTTTTAACAACGCCTTTTTTGGCGCAATCAAGCAGCTGCAACCATCAACGCTTTTTTATGAAAGCACCTCCAAGAAGTGCTAAAACGCCAATTCCGATCATTCCTAAGGTTTGACTGTTCAGTCCTTCGGTTTTATTTACTTCTAAGGAATCAACACCAACACTTACATCTGTTTCTGGGAAAAAAGCCTGATTCAACCCCATAACTACTAGAGCTACACCACCGATTAGAAGAGCTACTTTCAGAATTTTCATTTTGATTTCTTTTAGGTTTAGTGACTAAAGATAGCAAAAGCCATTAACAAACAGTCTTTTAATAGATTTAGATTCTAAACCTTAGCTGCTCTATTTGTTTTCTCTTGGTAGAAATACTTCGGCCATCATACATCTTGCACTACCACCTCCACAAGTTTCAATTGTAGTTAAATCGCTACTGAGTATTTCGCAATGTTTTTCAATAGTTGCTATCTGAGACTTCGTTAAACTCTCGTGAGCCGCGGTACTCATCACTAAATACTTTTTGTCTTTTCCTTGTACTTGAAGCATATTACCAGCAAATTGATGCATTTGGTTTTCAGTAATATCAATTACTTCTTTTCCGTCCATTATAAGATGCTGAAGCACGTTTTTCTTCTCCTTTGCATCATCGATTGTGTCTAAACAAATAACACAGAAGTTTTCACCTAAACACATCATTACATTGGTGTGGTAGATTGGCATCCTCTTTCCATCAACCGTTTGATTGGCGACAAAAATAACAGGAGTATACTCAAAGTCTTCACAAAACTCAATCAACAGTTCTTCGTGTGCTCGAGGAGAAAGAGCACAATATGCTTTTTTATTTACTCTATCGAGCAGCAAGTTTCCTGTTCCTTCTAAAAACACTCCTTCGTCTTCAGCAGAAGTATAATCATGAATGTTTTTAATACTAAAACCTTCCTGTTCCAATCTATCCAGCACCTCTTCTCTTCTTTCTCTTCTTCGGTTTTCTGCAAACATTGGATATAACGCTATACTCCCATTTTGGTGAAAGCTTATCCAGTTGTTTGGAAAAATAGAGTCTGGTGTGTCGGCTTTTAAATCATCATCAACAACTATTACGTTTACGCCAACTGCTCTAAGTTTTTCTGTAAATTCATCAAACTCGAACTGTGCTTTTTTATTAATCTCGGCGTTTTTAATTGCAAGATCTTCTTGGAAATAATTATTCACTGCAGTTTGCTCATTCATTCTGAAAGCAACTGGACGAATCATTAAGATTGTATCGGTAATTTGTCTGGTCAATATCGTAGATTTTAGGCTGCAAATTTACGAGATTTTTCCTTTGAAAAAACAATCTATAAATAAAGAGGGTAAAAGCTTATAAATTGAAGTCGGAAAGGGCTTTAGCTTGCATGTTCAAGCTGATCGTTTTCACCATATTTTTTGATAAGCTGCTTATAAAAACAGGACTGTAGCTGCCCTTCTTCCATGCAGCCGAGTAAAGTAGCTTCTAAATTGACATAATTAACAGCTCCAGTTACAGAGGCGTCTATATTATAAAAGGTGAAAGGTTCATCATTGATAGGTTTTGGGCTCCTTACCACAATAGATTTGTTTTGATAATCTATACGAACCTGCAAAACATTAAAAAAGAACTTTAAAAATTCGCAATGAAACTCTTGGAAATGTTGTGAGGGTTTCTCTTCGAAATTACAACTTTCAGCAATTAATTTTTGGAAATCTAGGTAAATACTTTTACAGTCTAAGCTCATTTTTAACGTAATCTAATTTAACGTAATCTAACACAAAGATACGCCTTCATAAGCCTCTAACTATCAAGCACTACTGACTTTAGCTAAAGTTTAACCGTGAAACAGAGCAACAGTTAAAAAATTTAGAAAGTTCTTTAGTTTTCTATTTCTAAATTCTCACTTTTCCAATTTAAAATTCCTCCGTCCATATCGTAAATTTCCTTGAAACCTAAATCTTTAAGTATCTCTGCGGCTTTTGCACTTCGCTTTCCACTTCTACAGTATAGATAGACTGGTTGGTCTTTATCTAATTTAGCAACATTTTCTTCGAAGTCACCATCGGTAACACAAATATTCTGGGCGTTTTTCAGGTGTCCTTCCTTAAACTCATCGACAGTTCGAACATCGATCAACTGATGAGAGTTATCATCATAGACAGCATCTCTAACCTCTTGAGGCGAAATCACCTGTACTTCTTTTGATTGGCTAGTGTCTTTACAAGAAACAAAGAACGAAGCTATAACAAGACCAAAAATTAAAACTAGTTTCTTCATATCGATATTTATTGAGTGATTTCTCCTTTCCATTCTAACATTCCCCCCATAAGGTTGTATGCATTTTTAATTCCTAATGAATTAAAGAGAACACATGCTTGACCACTTCTTCCTCCTGAACGGCAATACACATAATAGTTTTTTGTAGGATCTAACTTTTTGGCATCCTCATAAAACACAGCAGTATTCTGAATATTCATTTGAATAGCCCCGGGAATATATCCTTCTTCAAGTTCTATATCCGTGCGCACATCAATAATTACTGCGTTATCATCATTCTTCAATTGCTCTGTCCAATCTTGTTGGGTTAAATCTGCCATAGTCTTTTAAATATTTTTTGGTAAAATTACAGATTTGAGAGCGAGGCGTCAAACTTCATTATAAAATAAATCACCTCTTCAAATTAGATGCTCTTTAAACCCTTTCAAAAGAATCAATAACTTATCCATCTACAAGCTAAGTACTTTAGATATATTTTCATTACTTTAATCTATTCAAACTGCAAAACATCAACTGAATTAATTTTTTTAATTTTTATAGCTATGGGAAAAGGAGATAAAAAAAGTAGAAAAGGGAAGATCAATATTGGAAGTTATGGTAAACTTCGTCCACGTAGAAAAAAATTTAGAATCCGCACCTTGCCTACCAAAGGTAAACAGAACTTAAAATCTTAGGAATCGATTTACAGAAGTTTTATAGAGTTTCAATAGTTCGAAATCAAAAAACCTTTTTCTTTTACAAATGGCTTCAAAGAAACTATACTGAAACATTATCTTTGCGTTTCACACTTATTTATTTTCATGAATCAACCTGTTTCTGGATTTTCAAAGAAATCTAAAGCTCAAAAAATAGAATGGCTTGCAAACAGCTATTTGCAAAACAATCCGAATGCCATTCAAGTTTTAAAGGACTATTGGAATGTAGATCCTTCGATACAGCAATTGCATGATGATTTTATCGAGAATACTATCTCCAATTATTATATGCCTTTTGGTATAGCGCCAAACTTTTTAATCAACAACAAGCTATACGCATTACCAATGGTTATTGAGGAGAGCTCTGTTGTTGCAGCTGCCAGTAATGCAGCAAAGTTTTGGTTAGAACGTGGCGGATTTAAAACAAAGGTGATTTCCACTAAAAAAAACGGACAAGTCCATTTCAATTATAACGGAGAAGCAAAAGATCTTGAAGATTTCTTTAAAGAAGTAAAGCCAAAGCTTATAGAAAGTATTCAAGATATTGAAAAAAACATGAAAGCTCGTGGCGGCGGACTTCTAGAAGTTTCTCTTGTAGATAAATCTCATATTTTAGAAGGCTATTTCCATATACATGTATCTTTTGAAACATTAGATGCCATGGGAGCCAACTTTATAAATAGCTGCCTTGAACAAATAGCTCAAACTTTTGAAGAAGAATCGAAGAGTTTTAAAACTTTTCAAACCAACGATACATATCCAGAAGTAGTGATGAGCATCCTTTCAAACTACGTACCTGAATGTTTGGTTCGTGCCGAAGTGAGTTGTAAGGTTGAAAAGCTATCCACCAAACAACATGACGGGAAACAATTTGCTCAAAAATTTGTTAGAGCTATAGACATAGCTAAAACAGAAACACGTCGCGCAGTTACACACAACAAGGGAATAATGAATGGTGTGGATGCTGTTGTACTAGCCACTGGAAACGATTTTAGAGCAGTAGAAGCTGGTGTTCATGCATACGCTTCAAAAAACGGATACTATGGGAGTTTAACACATGCCAAAATTGAGGACAACGTCTTCATATTTTGGATAGAACTACCTTTAGCTGTAGGAACTATTGGCGGACTGACCTCATTACATCCTTTATCTAAACTAGCTTTAGAAATCTTACAAAAGCCTAATGCAAAAGAATTGATGGAGATAATGGCTGTAGCTGGTTTGGCTCAGAATTTTGCTGCAGTTCGCTCTCTTGTCACTACTGGAATTCAAAAAGGACACATGAAAATGCACTTGATGAATATCCTAAACCAGTTTGGAGCTAGCAAAAGCGAGAAAGAAAAAGCTATGAGCTATTTTACAAAGAATACAGTTTCTCATAGTGCAGTAGGATCATTTTTAGAAAAGTTAAGATCCTAATAAACCACACCTCTATCAAAAAAGAACAGACATTCAGTTTTAAGAAAGGGTAATATTTCAATTTTGGAAAGAAAGTTTCATAGCAACGGTAAATTACTACTCACAGGAGAGTATGTTGTACTTGACGGTGCTATGGCTTTAGCTATTCCCACGAAATACGGACAAAATCTAAGAATCAAAAACTCCAATAATCACGGAATTCATTGGAAGAGTTTTGATGAGAAAGGAGATATATGGTTTGAAGAAATATTTTCTACAGACAGTCTTATTGGAAATGATTTTCAAAACCCAATTTCCCAAACACTTTCTAAAATCCTTAAAGAAGCCAAAAAGCTAAATCCAAAATTTCTTTCTGAAGGAGTAGCACTAGAAGTAAGAACAGAACTTGATTTTCCCAGAGATTGGGGATTGGGGACTTCTTCTACGCTAATTAATAATATTGCTCAGTGGGCGGAGGTTAATGCATTCAATCTACTTTCAAACAGTTTTGGTGGAAGTGGATATGACATTGCAGCGGCTCAAAACAATTTCCCCATTATATACAAAACTACAAACAATCAACCTGAAGTAAATAAAGCCACTCTAAACTGGAATTATAAGGAGTCCTTATTTTTTGTACATCTAAACCAAAAACAAGACAGTAAGGAAGGAATAGCTCATTACAAGAAAACAACAGTAAAAAAAGGAGTAATCCAACGTATTTCTGAAATCGGCATAGAACTATGCGAATGTAAAACCCTTGAAGAGTTTGAAGTGCTGATGGAGGAACACGAAAGAATTATTTCTAAAACAATAAATCTTCCTACTATAAAAGAGAAGCTATTTAATGATTATTCAGGTGTAGTTAAAAGCCTTGGCGCTTGGGGTGGTGATTTTGTTTTAGCAAGTGGAACAGAACAGAATCAGGAATATTTTAGGAGGAGAGGGTATGAGACTATAATTAATTTCAATGTAATGATTAAGGCTTAGCGACTGGAAATGAATTTATTAATCGAAAAACCACAGACAACTTTTGAATAAAACTCTATTTTTCGCAATTATTGTTTTGCAAAAACGAAAATAGCTTTATATTTGCCGTCTCAATAATGGTGCCTTAGCTCAGTCGGTAGAGCAATGGACTGAAAATCCATGTGTCCCTGGTTCGATTCCTGGAGGCACCACATTAAATCCCCGAGCATTTGCTTGGGGATTTTTGTTTATAAGAAAATCTAACGCATTTCTGACTTTCAATAAGTTTTCCTAACAATAAATTCAGTTCTTACACATACAAAATGTATACTTTTGCA
>DATGMT010000193.1:0-3425 GCA_035307265.1 Aequorivita sp. | reverse complement strand
ATTGATTTTATTGACATTCTAAATACGGGTCCAGCTTCGGCAGCCTATGCTTTTGAACATGGGGGCGTTATTGCTATATACACTAAACAAGGTTCTAGAGGAGGAGGAAAAGTAGAAAAAAAACCAGGATCTATTACTTTTCAATATCCAGGGTTTTATTCCTCACGTAGCTTTTATGCACCTGACTATTCTAAAGTAGACAGAAATAATTCACAAAGAGATGAACGAACAACTTTATATTGGAATCCTGAACTAACAGTTAGACCTTACTCGAGAACCGAAGCAACTTTTTACACCCATGATATAAGAGGAAATATCCAAATAGATATTCAAGGAATTACAGATTCTGGAATTCCATTTTATACAACAACTTTATTGGAAATCGAGTAAATGCCGATTATTATTCTTAAGCTTAGAGTTTTATGGTTGACTGTTTAATCAATGTAAAAATCTGATCAAAAATTTCTTGTCCATTGAAAAGTCGGAAATCTCATTAAGTATCCATAGAGCTATTCTAAGAAATAAGCTGTAAATTGGTTTTAAACTTTACACCACAACAATCAGTAACTTATTTATCATGAAAAGCACGTTCGTTTATTTAATTATTCTATTCATTTCGCTTCAAGTCTCAGCACAAAGCCCAATTGGAGCCTGGGAAAAGTACCATCACGATGAATCAGGTGAAAGTTTGAGAAGCGTTTCGGTTTTCACTGACCAGTATCAAGTTACTACCACCTATAATGTTGATACGGGAGAATTTATTGAAACCAAAGGCGGAAGTTGGAGGATAGAAGGAAGTAAGCTGATTAAAACATTTGAGTTCAATTCTGACAACCCTAAACTAGTTGGAACTGAAATCCACTTAGCAATAAATATAAACGATTCTATTTTGGAAATCGTTGGAACCAATATAAAGATGAAAAGGGTCGATGATGGTACTCCTGGTGCCTTACACGGCGCATGGTTAATGTCTGGAAGAACCCTAGAAGGAAAAACGCAGTTGCGAGATACCGATACCCCAAGAAAAACCATGAAGATTCTTTCTGGGACACGTTTTCAATGGATAGCCTATAATACCGAAACGAAAGAGTTCATGGCAACTGGCGGTGGAACTTACCGCACAAAAAACGGTAAATACACAGAGAACATAGAGTTTTTCTCTAGAGATAATTCAAGAGTGGGACTCCAACTTACATTTGACTATAAGTTAATTAATGGCAATTGGCATCATTCTGGGCTTTCAACAAAAGGAGATCCAATTGATGAAGTTTGGAGTAAAAGGAAGTAAAAACTACCATGGTTATCTATACATGAATAGCAAATGAATCTCCGAGGATTACTAAAATAATTGATGAGCATACAAAAAGACATAAGAGAACTAATAGAAGCTGGGATAATTACATCTGAGACAGCTAAAAAAATCGAGGAGCACTACGCGAAGAAGAGTAGCTCGCCCACGAATAGACTCTTTGTAGTTTTTGGAATCTTAGGCGCAATTTTAGTGGGCCTTGGTATCATCTTGATGATTGCTCACAATTGGGACGAACTCTCTAAAACCACAAAAACAGTTTTAGCATTCCTCCCATTGATATTGTCACAATTTCTATGTGTTTACATATTACTTAAAAAGTCTGTAAGCAAAGCATGGGTAGAGAGCGCTACCACGCTTTTGTTTTTCTCCATTGGAGCTTGTATTTCATTGATAAGTCAGATTTATCATATTCCAGGAAACTTGAGTTCTCTGCTTCTTGTTTGGATGGTGTTATTTTTGCCTTTGATATATGTAATGAAATCTTCGGTGGCTCCCCTACTCTATATTGTTGGAATCACCTATTACGCAGCAGAAGCTAGTTATTTTTCCTATCCAAATTTTGTTCCTTACGCCTATTGGGGATTATTATTAGCCGTTCTTCCTCAATATTTCATATTAGCTAAAAAGTCTCCAAAAAGTAATTATTTAACTCTAGAAAATATAGTTATTCCATTATCAGTAACAATTGCATTGGGTACTTTTTCCTCTGTTGGGAGTTACTTTATGTATGTAGCCTACTTTAGCCTTTTCGGACTCTTTTACAATATTGGAGCCAATAACTTATTCGGAAGCAATAAGACGAGAAGTAATCCTTATAAAGTTATAGGAGCTCTTGGAACTTTGACACTTCTTTTTGTGAGTAGTTTTGAATGGTTTTGGTTGGAAGCAATCCAAAGCAAAAATGAACTTGAAAACTGGATAACCTATGTTTCTTTTTGGGTGGCATTAGGTATAACTGTTCTTGCAATTTTTTATCTACTCAAACTGTTAAAAACCAAATCTATTCGGGAGCTCCCTATATTCGCTCCTCTATTTTTAGTGTTCATAATTCTGTTTGGTCTAGGGCAGTTTTCTAGTTCCGTATGGATTTTGATCAATGTAGTGATACTAGCAGTTAGTATTCTCACGATTATAGAAGGTGCAAAAAAAGAACATTTAGGCATCTTAAACTTCGGACTTGCAATTATCACATTATGGATTATTATTCGCTTTTTAAACACCGATTTAAGTTTTATAATTCGTGGATTATTATTGATTACCATTGGTGTTGGTTTTTTTACAGCCAATTATTTGATGCTTAAAAAGAGAAAGACAAATGGTTAACAAGAAAACTATAATTACAGTATTTGTCATTGTTGCTATTATTCAGTTGGCCGTTCCTGCGAAAATGATTTGGGACAAAGAAAGCATCCTCAAAACTGGCAAAGAATTTAAATTTGAAACAGCCCCCGTTGACCCCTCCGATCCATTTAGAGGGAAATATATAACCCTTGAGTTTAAGGAGAATTCCTATAAAATACAGTCTGGAAGTGAATGGCAAGAAGGAGAAGAAGTCTATGTAATTTTAAACACCAATTCAAAAGGTTTTGCAACAATTAAAGACCTATCAAAAGCAAAGCCTGATGAAGGTTTAGATTATGTAAAAGCCACGATTCAATACATAACAGGACCGCTGCTTGACAATGTCATAGTTTCATATCCGTTTGACAGATTTTACATGGAAGAATCTAAAGCATATGAAGCCGAAAAAGCCTATAATGAAACACAATTAGATTCGATAAAAACCACTTATGCGCTAGTGAACATCAAAAAAGGAAATGCTGCATTAAAAGATGTTATGATCGATGGAGTTTCTATTATTGACATTGTAAATGAAAATCAGCATAAAAATAAATAAGGCGATTAATGTCTTGGATTAATTCTATAAAGCCTTTATTCTCCTACTGAATTCAGTGCATATATAGCAAAACTCCCTAGCCAATGCCCGCCTTCATAACTATCACCCACAACATTTGGAAGTGAATATGCCACGTGTTCATTCGCTAAGTTTTTGAGATGTTTATATTTTGAAAACTGGTTAGACAAACCATAAAGCACCCATGCTCTACTAAAA
>DATGMT010000192.1:0-4157 GCA_035307265.1 Aequorivita sp. | reverse complement strand
GCAGGCTTTTGTTTTTCAGTTCCCTTTAGTGTTTTTTCATAGAACTCCCAATTTGCTTTTTCAATTTCTGTAGAAAGCATATTCGCTGAATCATTTAAAGTTGACCAACGCATAACTGTTTTCCATGTCTCGAAATCTGGTTTAGAAAAAATTTTATTTACAGTTTCTAAATATTTAGGCTGCATTACAATAACCGTATCGATTTTCTTATCGATTCCCATGTCTTTAAATGCTTTCTCCCACTTAATCTGCGGTAGTTTACTTTGAAGTTGTTCAACACTTCTTGGGTTATTGAAATTTCTAAAATCACGACTTGCAACTTTGTCTAATCTCGGCTCTGCAAGTTTGGTTTCAAAAGCCAAAATAACTTCAGCTTGTTTTTTAGCAGACTCTTCAGTATCTCCTAAAAATTGAAGCATTCTAGTGATATGTGCAACATACTGCTGTCGTATTTTCTCAGATTCTGGATCTGTATTTGTATAGAAATCACGATCAGGCAGACCTAATCCACCAGGTGTGATATATGCAGCATTCATTGAGCTATTGTTAGGATTTGAGAAAGCTGCAAGTCCAAGAAATGGCTGCGAAACTGCAACACCTTCTTCACTAATGAGCTTCTGGAAATCCTCCATGCTATTCATATTTTGAATCTTCTCTAAAGTTGGTTTAAGTGGATCGATTCCTGATTTATCTCTAGCTACAGTATCTAACTTTGTTTCAAAAATCATCAATGCTTTAGCTTGATCTGTTTCAGGTCCGTATTTACCACTCTCCTTTGCTTTAGCTAGGATGTCCAAAACATTTTCTGTAGTACTCTTTCTCAAGATGGTGAATCCTCCCCACATTGTCTGATCGGCAGGAATCTCGTTTTCTTTCATCCAGTTTCCATTGACGTAATTATAAAAATCGTCTTTAGGGCTCACGGTAGTGTCCATGTTTGCCAAAATGATACCGTGTGACTCAGTATCGGTTTTGGCTACTTCTTTTTTGTCTTGACAAGCAGTAACACCAGCGGCAATTACAGCTATAGCTAAGACAGGTTTTAAAAATTTATTTTTCATATTGTTGATTTTTTTAAAATTTAAAGTTGTGAATATGCTTAATAAGTAGTTTGTTTTTAGTTTTTGTTACGGCAGCCTTCTATTTTGATCTTGTAATTCCAAGTTCATTATGGAGTCTTTAGATTTTTTTAGTTTATTGAGTTCCATCTCTTCATTATCCTTTCGTTGTAGGTCGATTCTTTCTTTTTCAAACTTCTCATTTAAATGCATAATCAAATTATCTACAGCAGAATTCATTTCTACAATTGCATTTTGAATACCAGCAGAATCTAAAATGGCTTTATGTGAGTTTTGATATAAAATATCTGAACGTGTTTTTATAACAACCAATCTACTGTTAATTGGGTTAGAGTTCAAGGCTTCAGGCACACTCTTTATCAATGAATCGGAAAATTGTTGAAGCCGCTCAGAGCGATTCCGGATATCTTGGTATTCACCGCCGTTCAGCTGTTTAGTTTCAGACAGAAAATCATTCAACACATCCCATTTACCTGCTTGTTCTTTAGCTTGCGAAGAGAGTTGGGTGAAAACGTAATTTTCTTCACCAAAAATCACAGAAACATTGTCTAAAGACATTTGATTAGTTTCTTCGGAAGAGTTTCCGCAGGAAAAAATCAATAGTGAAGCCGAAATAAGTAAAATTAAATTCTTCATAAAGTTTTGGAAGGCACAAAGATACTGGTTCTTAATCAAATGGAATATATTATTTTTTATAATGAAAGCAATGAGAATCGTACCTTTGCAAATTCGTTGTATTAATAAATTCATTCAAAGAATATCAAAGAGCAAATACTTATGAAAAAACGTATATTAATTATAGGCGCTAGTGGACAAATTGGGACAGAACTAACCACTTATCTCCGAGCAAAGTTTGGAAGTCATAAAGTAATTGCAAGCGACATTAAGGAAGGAAGCAATGAGTTGATGGAAAGTGGTCCTTTTGAAATTCTTGACGCCATGGATTATAGTGCAATTGAAGAGTTAGTAATCCGTTATGATATAACCGATGTTTATTTAATGGCCGCAATGCTTTCGGCAACTGCAGAGAAGTTTCCGATGAGAGGATGGAATCTAAATATGGAGTCATTATTTCATGTTTTAAACTTGGCCAAGGAGAAAAAAATAGAAAAGGTGTTTTGGCCTTCTAGCATTGCTGTTTTTGGCCCTTCTACTCCAAGAACCGATACCCCTCAGCGCACCATAATGGAGCCTACAACAGTGTATGGAATCAGTAAACAAACTGGAGAACGTTGGTGTGAGTATTATTCAAACAGATATGGTGTTGACGTACGCAGTATTCGCTACCCAGGACTTATTAGCTATAAAACTTTACCTGGTGGTGGCACAACAGACTATGCAGTAGATATTTACCATAAAGCATTAAAACACAAACATTATATCTGCTTTTTAAATGCTGAAACCAAATTGCCAATGATGTTTATGGACGATGCCATCCGTGCAACTGTTGGTATTATGGAAGCCGACAAAGAAGATATTAAGATTCGCAGCTCATATAATTTGGCTGCAATGAGTTTTGATCCAGAGGAAATTACAGCAAGTATTAAAAAGCACATTCCTGAATTCAAAATCAGTTATGAACCTGATTTTAGACAGCAGATAGCCGATAGCTGGCCTCAGAGTATTGACGATAGCGACGCCAAACAAGACTGGGGTTGGGAAAGTAAAATCACTCTTGATGAAATGACAGAAATAATGCTGAAAAACTTAAAGAGTGAATATCAGTAGTAGCTATCAAAACTAATTGTGATTGGTATCATGTTGCTCCAATTCCACCTCTAAGATATTCGCTAGTCCTTTCTTCCCTTCGTTAGAAAT
Organism: Aequorivita sp.; assembly: GCA_035307265.1. Lineage (GTDB taxonomy): Bacteria > Bacteroidota > Bacteroidia > Flavobacteriales > Flavobacteriaceae > Aequorivita. Next base: position 1,260 of record DATGMT010000192.1, on the reverse strand, counting down.
ATAAAGTGTTCCATCGGGTGAGAAAGTGATCCCTTCAGGCTGACGGAAAGACTTGGGATTGAGTTTATGCAACCGTAATAGTTTACCATTCACATCCATTATCAGCAATCGAGGATTCTTCCCTTCTAACACATAGATATTTCCATCTAATGGATTTATTGCAATATCTGATGGGTAAAAATCTTTTGTTTCACCTTTTTTGCCTTTGTTTCTTTTCGATAAGAAAATAGAATCAGTCATCGATATTTTTAAAATTGGCTTTTCATCAATTTTATGATTCTCAAGGTTGAATACGTAAATTCCTTTGTAAGATTTGCTGTTTAGATCTTTGTTTTTCGGAACTAACAGAAGTCTATTATTTGCTTTATCATAAGTAAGAGACTCCATGTTGTTTTTTCCAGAAAATGGTGTTTTTATGCCACGTGTAGTAAAAGTAGAATCCATATAACGCTCTACCAAATGAAGCACTCCGTTACTTTCAAGAACATATGCGGTACTATCTACAATGGCAACCCCCTCATAATCTCCTGCTTTGGCGAAGTTTATCTTTTTATCGACTAAATCGGTGTTTAAGTTATAGATATATATGATTCCTTCTTCATCCTGCACACAAGCAACTTTATCTTCTGAAATATAACTGATTCCTGAAATTTCGTCTAAGCTTTCAGGCATTTCCCATTTTCTAATAATTGTGTAGGTCTCAATTTCTAATCTTGGATTTAGAGCTGGGTTTTGATATGCAAACCACAGCGCACCTACTAAGGCTAACACTCCAAAAATAATTAAAGCCGATATTGTATTTTCTTTCATTCTCATAATGAAAACTCATTTTACTTTAATGATAGTCGCTATTAATTTACAGGAAAACTTTAAATAAGAAGCTTAAAAGTGTAATAAAAATAGAGAGAACTTTCACAGCAAGAATTTACAGCTTAATAAAAAAGCAAGCCATATAAACTGACCCCGTTCTTATGTTATTTTACTTTCACGGTAGAGACATTTATGAAAGCACTCTGTCTAAAAAATCCTAAACAAGCTGCCATATTGAGCAATAAACAGCTAAAAAAAGGTGCTTATAATAAATACAAGCACCCTTTATAAAAATTGAAAATTCAGTTAGTTTGAAACTAATGCTGAAGGAGTTGGAGAAGCGGATGAAGCTTCAATTTGCTGAGTTATAGCTTCAAGTTTAGCCTCCATCGCATTTATTTTCTCATTTAAAGAATCGATTATTTGTTGTTGTTCTTGCACAGCTTTTAC
>DATGMT010000191.1:0-4326 GCA_035307265.1 Aequorivita sp. | reverse complement strand
CAGTGGTTTGATAGTGATGATTTGATGGCGTCTAATTTCTTATCTCGGAAATTGGAGGAGTTAAGAAAGAGAGATGTAGATTTTATTGTGAGTAGATGCTTAAATTTCGATTCTAAAGACACCTATGTTGTGAATAAATATAACGGGAATTTAAGCAACGAATTTTCTGGAGAAAACTATATTCAAGAAAAGATTTATTGGATGACTCCAGATTTTCTTATCAAAAGATCGTGTGTGGAGGAATGTCATTTCGATGAAAGCTTAAAGTCAGGACAAGAAACAAATTTTTTTATTGTCTTTTTAAGTAAGACCATCTGCAAGGGAATATTCATTAATGAAAATTTATCTTTTAGGAGGTTACATGATCTTTCTATTCAGCAAAAACTCAAAAAGTCGAAAAATGCCGCATATTTAGGAAAGCTAAAATCATTACTCAGTACTTATATGCAAGTTTATAAAGACATCGATTATGAAACAAAATATTTATTGCAAAATAAAATAATGACAATTTATTACAAACTCAAATTAAAAAATGTAGAGAGTACAGGTTTTTTTAAATTTTCCATTAATCTTATTCTTAATAGAAATATTATTAAGACAACTTCTTTTCTTATATCATTTTTTTTGAACTCATATCTTAATATGGGTTATAAACTTTTTGAATTTTCGAGAAAATAAATGGTATCTGTAATTATTCCATATTATAATCGGCCTGAGAAAATTAGAAGATGTTTGGATTCTGTTTTGAACCAAACATACCAAAAGTTTGAAGTTCTTGTGATTGATGACTGTTCAACAGATCCATTAATAATTGATAATGATCCTCGAATTAAAGTTTTTAGAAACGAGAAGAATCTAGGGCCAGGATTATCAAGAAATGTGGGGCTCGATAATGCGGCAGGGAAACATATTGCTTTTTTGGATAGTGATGATTATTGGAGTTCTGATTTTTTAAAGAAGTGCCTAAAAGGTTTTGAAGTTGCCATTAACAACCCAGTAATGGTTTTCGCAAATACATTCTCAGTAACCAAAGATGGAGTGAGTCCGAGAAGAGTATGGCAAGAAGAGATTAGTACTATATTACCTAATATATTAATAGATAAAAGACCTTGGGCAACTTCTGCTTGTGTATGGAAAGCAAAGGTTGTCAAAAATATAAAATGGATCGATAGTAGAAATTGGGAAGATTATGCATTTGATGTTAGTGTAGCCTTAAAATGTAATAATGTTTTTTCGATTGATGAATTCCTTGTTTTCTATGATGCTGAAGGCAATGATAAGTTGTCTCAAGAAAGGTTTGAGATTACTATAATAAACCAAAACAGGTCTATTCTTTTTATTTCAAGCTCTCTATTTTATTCTCAATTTCGAAACAATCAAATAGTCAGAAAAGCTATAACCATTCTTTTAATTAATCACTTGATCTCTAATTTACAAACTAAATCAAAAAACAAGAGATTAATCATCCTGACTAAGGCAGAGTTTAAAAAATGGAATAAAGTTAGTTTAAATATATTTATCATTTTTTTATCATTTTTTCCAATGAATGTCCAACTCCGCACGTTGCGTCATTTGAAGAAAAGAATTATATCTGGATTAACTAAGTTTTAATTTAAAGCTATATGATGACTAATAAGCAAATCCTCCATCTACACAAAGTAGAAGAGCTTGTCGATTTTCTTCTCGAAGAAAGTCAAGTAGGAATTCCTTATAAACGTTATGACCAGACCTGGATTAGAGCTGATAAATCTCTTAGGGAAACTTATGCTGCAAATATAAAAACATCGGAATTACAGTTTTATCCTAATAGCAACTTTAAAGCTTGGCTTATATATATATTAAAAGCTTTAAAAGGTGAAATGACAAATCAATCCTTTAAGAGATTGTTAGGGATAGGATTAACTTGGCACTTTGCAAAAATAGTTGAATTACCACTTCGCGCAAACGTTATTTATTACCGGCATCATGCCGTCGCAATGATATATACTGAAGAAAAAAAAGTGATCAAAGCAGCTCTGACTAATTGGGGCAAAAGGAATATGAATAATGAAATTAAAAGTCAACGTTTGGCTAGTTCCATTATCTCCAAGGATATTTTTATTCCCTCCATCATTCAAGAATTCCGTCAAGATGGTTTTGACTTTACAGTAGAAGATTATTTTGAAGGTAAACCACAAGCCTTTAAAAATAGGAGTTTGATGGAAGATAATTATCGGAAAGTGTTCCAATTCTTATTAGAGTTTTATTTAAGGAACCCGATTGAACTTCAGAATTTGTCTGAAAGCAAATTTTTAAATCATGACTTTGTGGAAGAGTTTATTCGAAATCAAAAGCATGGCGAAGAGGTGGTATCTATTTTCAAAAACCTGCAAGCCAAAAAGAAAAAGATGATTATATGTCGAGTTCATGGAGATTTAAGCCATAATAATGTGCTTTCCAATGACGAACAGGTTTGTATTATTGATTGGGGGAAATCAAAACAGGATTATCTATCCAGAGATTTAGATAATACAAGTTATTATACAGAAAGTGTGTATAATGATTTCATTCACAACGCCAATATTGATAGGGATGAGGTTTTTTCTTATCATGAACACTTATTTTTAGGAAGATTTATTGAAATGAGTAGGTTGATCCATAATGGTATTAAGAGAAAAACAATTACTAATGCTGTATATGCTCGGACAAAAGCGCAAAATTCAGAATTATTGAAAATGGGTGAGAAGCTATAATAAACAAACTAATAAATGAGATCAACATCTTTAAAATTTCTCCTCTTCGACGGCAGTTTCCAAACGACCCCCTTTATCAATCGGTTGGTAGCAGGGTTGGCAACACGGCATGAGGTATTTATTTTAGGGTTTAATGAAAAACTGTCCGAAAGAATCCAGGGAGTGCTCTATGTTCCTTTAGGAAGCAACCAAAATAAATTCCGGTTTGCGATGACGTCCTTAAAATATGCGTTGCAGTCGGGTTCTCTCAAAAAGATTGGTACTACGCTAAACCATCTGTTCAAGGGTGATAAACAAAAACTCCAGCAGCAAAACTTGGATTTTGCCATCCATACCATTTCCCCCGATGTCATCCACCTCCAATGGCCTTCCGTAATTCCTTGGTTTGAAGAAGTGCTGCAAGAACAAAAAATTCCTGTCGTCCTCAGCCAACGGGGTTTTCATATTAATGTTCGTCCTTTTGTAGATTCAGAAAACTTTGACTACCTCCAAACCTGGTATCCCAAGATAGCAGGTTTCCATTCCGTCTCGAAAGCCATCGCAGCCAACGGCGATAAAATTTACAAGTCCCCCAACAAAATAGACCATGTGGTGTACACGGGTTTCGATTTTAAGGATCTGTCTTTTTCACAGGAATACCAGCGCACCACGCCCCTGCAAATCCTTTCCGTGGGAAGATCGCATTGGATCAAAGGGTACGACTATGCACTTCGGGCGTGTGCCCTGCTCAAAGCGCAAGGCGTACGTTTTCAGTACCACATCATCGGCGGTGCAGGCGTGGAGGAGTTGCAGTTTCTAATCGCCGATTTGGGTTTGGAAGATTGTGTTTTCTTAGAAGATCGCATTTCCCAAAAAGCAGTATATCAACGGATGCAAAAAGCCTCCCTGCTCTTGATGCCGAGTATCGAAGAAGGGTTGCCGAATGTGGTGGTGGAAGCGATGGCATTGGGGCTGCCCGTACTGTCATCCGACTGCGGTGGCGTACCGGAATTGATCACGCATGACGTGGAGGGATGGTTGTTTCCGAGCCGGGATGTGGTGGCGATGGCGGCGAGGATTTTTAATTTCTTGGAACTTTCAGAAGCGGAAATATTAAAAATTCGTGAGGCGGCGCGAGGGAAGGTGGAGGAGCAGCATGCGATGGAGAAGATGGTGATGGGGATGGAGGAATTGTATATGGAGGTGCGAGGTAGGAAGTTAGAAGGACGAGGTTTGAAGGACGAGGTTGGAAGGACGAGGTTGGAAGGACGAGGTGGGAAGTTAGAAGTTGAGGGTGAAAGGATGAAGTAGAAGTTTAGAGAAATGACTGTTAATATGGGGATGTTTGTTATTTTTATTGAAATCATTAGGATATGTTGAATACAGGGAATAGTATAACCAAAAGAACACGCCGCTTTGCAGTAGATGTGTGGAAGTTCTGTGAAAAAGTTCCCAAGACCCGGGAATACAACGCCTACATCAATCAGCTCTTAAGGTGTTCGAGCTCTATCGGTGCAAATTATCGAGCGTCGCAGCGTGCAAAATCCACTGTTGATTTTATTTATAAACTTAAAATTGTTGAAGAAGAAGCAGATGAAACGCTATACTTCTTAGA
>DATGMT010000190.1:0-15223 GCA_035307265.1 Aequorivita sp. | reverse complement strand
ATGCAGCTAGGGCGTAGTTATTCTCGCCGTTTAAAAAGTGTGAAATATGATATTTACGAGCTATATCCCAGCGCTCGGCATGCTTACAATACAATTAGACCCGCTGTCAAAACCAGTCGGCCCCATTTTCCCGCGAAAGCGAGAATCTCATGGTTTAATTAAAAAACCATAAATGTATTTTTTTCAAAGATCTGGGTTAGAAGGTCATAAGATCCAAAGCTTGGTCGTTTCTATAACCCGTGTACTAACAACGGCGGCAAAGATACAATGAAAATACTTATATTTGCCATCCCTGTATTATTCATTCAAAAAACATACCAAATGTCTGTAACCTTTGCCCTTATCAAAGAACGCAAGAATCCGCCTGATCGTCGCGTAGTTTTTTCTCCTGAAAAATGCCAAGAAATCATACAGAAATTCCCTAATGCAAAAATTGTCATAGAAGCTTCTGATATTCGTGTCTTTCCTGATGAATCATACCGTGAAGCTGGATTTGAAGTTCTAGAGGACGTATCGCATGCAGATGTTATGTTAGGGGTGAAGGAGGTGCCTGTTGAAGCATTAATTCCAAACAAGAAATATTTCTTTTTTAGCCACACTATTAAGAAACAAGCTTATAACCGAATTCTACTTCAAACTATTCTTCAAAAGAATATCGAACTCTATGACCACGAAACTGTGGTTAATGAAAATAACCGTAGGCTGATTGGGTTTGGTTACTACGCCGGACTTGTTGGAGCATATAATGGGTTTAGGGCTTTTGGTCTTCGCGACAAATTATTTAATTTACCTAAGGTAGAGACTCTTCACGATTTAGAAGAAGTTAAAGCCGAACTCGATAAAATTAGCCTTCCTAATATTAAAATAGTCCTTTCTGGTAACGGAAAAGTAACTAAGGGAGCTAAAGAGATTTTAGATCATTTAAGAGTCCGTGAAATCTCGGTAGAGGATTATCTTTCAAAAGAATTTGACGAAGCAGTTTACTGTTTGATTGGCGTTGCCGATTACAATAAAAGAAAAGATGGTGGAGCTTTTGATAAATCCGATTTTTATTCCAACCCTACAGAATATGAGAGTAATTTCATGAGGTTCGCTAAGGTGAGTGATATGTTTATTGCTGGACATTTCTATGGAAATGATGCTCCTTATTTATTTACAAGAGAAGAAGCGAGGCATCCAGATTTTAAAATAAACTTAGTTTCAGATGTTTCTTGTGATATAGACGGCCCTGTGGCTTGCACTATTAGACCTTCTACCATTGCCGATCCATTTTATGGGTATGATCCAATTACTGAAAAAGAAACAGCATTTGATGCTCCTGGCGCAATTACTGTAATGGCTGTAGATAATCTACCTTGCGAATTGCCAAACGATGCAAGCAAAGGTTTTGGGGATATGTTTTTGGAAAATGTAATGTCGTCATTTTTTAACGATGACGAAGATGGCATTTTAAAAAGAGCCCAAATAACAACATCTGAAGGAGCTCTAACACCAAAGTTCGCATACCTTCAAAGTTATGTAGGAGTTCCTAAGGAAACTATGTAAACATTTTCAGTATATATTTATTAGATTTTTTTCAGTCCGATAGGTTCCTTAGATTGAATTTTTATTAGTTCATTAAAAAACACTTGTAAAGACTGATAGGCATCTGGCGCATAACTATAGGTGTTGAGCCTCAAGCTGAGTCTTATGTTTATTTTGCTGCCAACAACGTCATAGACAACAGAAAGTTCTCCATCATTCTCAGGAAGTTGTACTAAACGGTTTTCGGGTACTTTTATAATTTCATACTGATCTTTTACGTCTATCGATATTAAGTAGTTATTGATAATCGGGAAACCAAATTCTATAGGATATTTTCTAGATTTCTGTGGAAATGGGTTTTTATTAAAATAGGTATTAGGAAATGGATAGATATATAGTTCGCTAACGGCTGTTTGCCCAACTCCATCGATATTGTATATTTCTTTATAGGGCTTTTCAAAATCCTTATCATTTTCAATGCTGAGGTTTGAAATATTTACGCCTTCGTTAGTACTTTGTTTTCGTTTAATAATCTCATGTAGAGGATATTCATTATTATTTCTACGTTTTTGAGCAGCAATATAACCTGTGGAAACTTCATCAATTTTTCCTGAGAAAAAGCCCGATTCATCTGCAGATATCTGCATATTGATATAGTGCATATTTCTAGAAGTAGAAGTGATAGTTTCCCAGTAACTTCCTTTTTTGAAATCTAAGACTCTACCTTCTCCATTTAAATCGCGGATGGGTAAAACACCAAAAGAGGTGTGTTTGTCTGTAGCGTCTAGGAAGTATTTAGTGCCTTTGATGGGAACATAGACTATTGCATAATTAAAGTCGGTGAGTACTGGATATTCTTTGGAAGGCATGGCACGATCGCGAGTAGATATCAACATTATTTTAGCGTCAATTTTTGCTGCTTCTAGTGCATTAATCAGTGCTAAATTGATTTCTGAGCTGTTTCCACTTTTGTTTTCAAATGCTTGTTTTACTCGGATCCCACTTAAAATTCTCCTTTGTTTATTCCAAGTCATATTTTCCTGAATGTAGTAGTACACGGCTTTAGCACGCGCAAGTTCATCGGAAATAGACAGGATAGAAGCAGGTAGGTTTTCTTCAAAATAGCTAGCGTATTTAAGCTGTCTTCCCAAATCCTTATTGGTGCGAAGCCTTTGATCTACTTCCTTCCAGGTGGTAGTATAAAGTCTCCTGCCTTCGTCTAAGTCAATAATTTTCTTTAGCTCAAATTTTATAGAAGGCATATAATTGTTTCTAGAAAGCATATATTCTTCTTGCTTAAAAGCAGGAATGTTTTTCATGCCATAGGTTGCCGATTCACAATCACCAGGCACTTTAAATCCGGGTAGATGGAAGCAACTTTTTTTAATTTCTGCATGGTTAACGTCTAGCTCTCGATCGCCAAATAGAATGCGATTATAGCTGAAGTTACCAGGGATTTCTGTGTGAAGTTCAGAGTAAATAGTAGGCAAGCTATTCATAAAAAACCAAGAGCCTAAATTTGAAAAATACGGAGTTTCAATTTGGTATGTATACTCTAATATACTGCCGTCTTGAACATCTGGAAAGGTGAACTTTTTCATTGACCAATACGGGTTCTCATCGGTGTCGTAAATAGCATCTGCCGAAACATATTTTTGGGCTTTACCGTTGTGGGTAATCGCTTTTATTTGAGTGACATTTTCGCTAATGTTTGTCTCTCTGTAATACGGAATTTCAATAGTGGCATAATCAAAATTCTTAGCGTCAAAGACTTTCATTTTTCGATGGACGTTTTTTATTAACCTTATATATCCATCTGAGTCGTCCACGGTATAGTTTCCTCTTTCATACAGCACCACTCCTGTTGCTTCAGGATCAAGATTGTATTGGTTCATAGCGAATTCTTGGCTTAGAGGACTGCCAAAAGTGTGAATATAGGTGTCTTGGGCATTTAGATTTTGAAATAAAATAAAGCAGAGAATTAGCGGGAGAGTCTTTACGGACATATTTATATTTTTTCTAGAATTATGGGTTCTTCTTTTAACATGGTTACCATAGTAGCAAAGAATGTTTTTAAAGATTCGTATGCATCCGAAGGGTACGTGTATTTGTTGAGTTTAAAATTGAAACGGATATTAATTTTGTTTTGATCAACTGCATAGGTTACAGAGCACTCTCCATCGTCATTCGGAAGTTTAATGGCTCTACTCTCAGGAAGCTGTTCAATTTTATAAACGTCTCTTAAATCTATTGAAATGAGATAGGTATTGGTGAAGGGGTATCCAAAATCCATAGGATAGCTTCTTTCCTGCATTTTAAATGGATTTTCAGAAATGTAGGTTTTATGGAAAAACGGGTAGATGATAATTTTTTCGGCAGTTTTTTCGGGTTCTAACAAGACGTTATAGCTTTCTTTTAACGGGTTTTCAATCAGTAAAATATCATCTACTTCATGGTTTGTTATTTCTATGCCTGCTGTCGATTTTTCTTGGTTTCTTTTATAGTTTTCAAGTGTATTTGCATCAATAGTATTCCTTTTTCCAAGGGCGATATATCCATAACTTGTTTGATTTACTTTGCCTTTAAAACTTCCATCGAGTTGCGCTGCTATTTGTGAATTAATGAAACCGATGTTTTTCTCATGTGGTTCAATTGGCATCCAATACCCACCTTTTTTAAAATCCAGAACACGTCCTTGAACATTCAGTGCTCGAAACGGAATAATGCCAAAAGGAGCTTGTTTATCGGTGGCGTCTAGTAGGATTTTTTTATCATCGATCATTAACACTGCAACCACATAGTTAAAGTTGGAAAGTACAGGATATAATTCTGTAGGTAGGCCATTGTTTCGTGTGGAAAGGATTACTGCTTTTGCATCTAATTTTGCTGCGTCTAGAGCATTTACCAAAGATAGATTGATGGCAGATACACTACCTAATTTTTCTTCGAATGCATCTTTTACTTTAATTCCAAAGTTGAAATATCGTTTATTCCACGTATAATTCTCTTGAATAAAACTATATACGGCTTTTGCTCTTTCCAAATCATCTTTAACATCAAGAATATCTTTTGGAAGCCTTCGTCTAAAATATCTTTTTTTGGTGAGTTGTTCCCCAAAATCACTTCTGATTTTAAATCGATAGTCTACGTCCTCCCAACTTCGAGTATATACTTGATCATATCCGTAGAATGCTTTAAAAGCCAATGGTTCATATACAATTCTAGAAATATAGTTTTTCCTGGAAAGCATATAACTTTCTTCTGTAAATGAAGGAATGTTTTCCATTACATAAAGTGCAAGTTCCGTGTCCACGTGTTCAGAATTTGAGGGAAGAAGAAATCCATTCTTTCTAACACTTGCTCTTTCCACAGCCAACTTTTTGTCGCCATAAAGAATTCTGTTGTATCTAAAATGTGCAGGGAGATCGGTTTTAAATTTACTGTAGATGGTGGGCAGTGAGTGTTGAAATTCCCATCCATCCAAGTCGAAAAAATAAGGGCTTACAATGGTGTAGCTGTATTCAAGGATACTTCCGTCTTGTACATTGGGAAATGTAAATGTTAAAACATTTCCAACTCCTTGTTTTTGTGTATCGTAGAACGAATTATAAGGAACGAAATTTTGAATGGTATCATTGTGAGTGACGGCCTTAAAATCTTTTATTTCTTCTCCATAATATTTATTTCCTTTATAATATGGAATTTCGACAGTTGCATAGTTAAATTTTTTAGCATCAAATACTTTAACCTTTCTATGAACTTCTTTAACTAGTCTTACAGAAGTTCTTTTAATGATTGGAATAGCATAATAATTTCCCGATTCATAAAGTATTACTCCAGGAGCATTGGGTTCGTCTTCATAGAATTTTAGCGAAAATTCATTTGCGGTAGGTTCTCCAAAAACATCGGATCTTTCTGATTGAGAATGAGAAGAAAAGGCTGTTAAGAGAACGAAAACGAAGAGGTGTATTTTTAAAACCATGAAAAAATTAAAGTCTATACTGCGTCGCAAAATAAGCCATTAACTGAAAGCTACAAAATCAGATACACGATTTATTGAGATAAAAGAGAATGAATGTTGAAGGTGTAAAAAACAACAGATATTGGCTGCGTATTATGAATTATAAAGATGAATTTGAAATTGTTTGTGTTTAAAAAGTTAAACTCATAAAAGTTGTTTTACTCTGATTTCACTACCATTACTTCATTAATAGGCGAGCTTTTTTCACTGCCTGATACTTCCTTAAATTGGTGGAATACTCGCTTTTGTTCACGAGGTAGACCAGTAATTTCACTAAGTGCTGTAGCTAACAGAGGTTCGTCAGGGTCACCTAATTGTCCTAAATTGAAATAATTTTCTTTTAGTGTTATGTTTGGAAAAAGACCATCTACAAAATCGGTATGCCCCACTTTATTCGCTGTTTTAAAAACGAGTGGAAGCATCACATAAGTATGTGATGGCGAAGCGTGCTGACGACTAAATTGTGGCGCAGGGGCATCATACATAAGGAATGAAGCTTGGAATTTACCAGTAGTTGTGTCGCCCACTTGAACTGTGTTGATATATGGGTTTAGGCCATTAATCACCAATTCACTTGCGCTCGCAGATCTTTTTGTTGTGAGGAAATACACTTTATTTAAGTTTAAACTATTGATACTCGACCCATCGCTAATAGTATTATCAAAAAGTCCATCTCTAGCGTTTTCTAATTGTCTGTCTTCATTCCAAAACTGTTGATAAAACACTTCACCATTAAATTGACCTGTAATCATGCTGGCTAAATCTGTAGCTGTTTCTACAGAACCGCCGCCATTATAACGGAGATCTAATACTAAATCTGTTACTCCTTCTGCTTTAAATTGTGCAAATGCATTGTTTAGCTGTGCATCATATCTACGCGTAAATGAAGTGTACATTAAATATCCAATTTTTTGTCCGTTTATATCGAGGGTACGTGATATATGAACCGGGTTTTCGTCATATTGGATTTTGTTTAATTGTATTGTTTCACCTGTTAAAGTAAAGTTTGTTCCATCGAAATCAGCAAGGCCGATAGTGTAGCTTTCAGTATCGAGAAGGTCGTTGTAGTTGTTTTCATTCAGCTGGGTTCCGTTTACTGTGGTAAATAGGTCGCCGCGTTTTAGTCCGTGGATTTCGGCATCTGTATTTGGTAAGACATATCGAACATACCCAAAGACATTTCTGCTATTGTCAGGATAGTAAACCAATCCAAACTCCATTCCATTGCTCATGCTCACACCTCCTAAAGCATTTTCAATAACTGTGTAGTCGGGGAATAAATTACTGAATCGATCTTGTGGTGATTTCAGAAAATCGAAAAGTGCTTCGGGAGAATCAAAACCCCTTAAAAAATTTTCTTTTTCTTCGTTAGTAGCAAAGGCGTCGTTTGCAAGTTGCGGAGTGTCTGCTTTGTATAAATAATAATAGTTCAGACCGCGATAAATAAAGTTTTGTATATCAAGTGCTGATGCTGTGTGGATTGTGTCATCCATATCTTTAAAGCAGGAGCTCAAGCTCACTGAAATGGTCAATAGAAGAACGAGGATTCTTATTTTCATAGAATATTTCTTATAAGGAGTATATTAGAAGATGTTATAAAGGTAAAAATACATTTTTTTAGATGATTTCATTTATTTGTGAAAATAGAAGTAACAAAATTTCGGTTATGTCGTCATTTAAATAGAACACCATCTAAACTATACAACCAATTAAATGGACAATAAAGAATTTACAGCTCTAGTAGTGCCCTTTCAAGATAGGCTGTATCGTTTAGCTAAAAGAATTTTAGTCTCGGCAGATGAAGCTGAAGATGCTGTTCAAGAAGTTCTGTTGAAATTATGGAGAGGAAGGAAGAATATTGGGAGCTACAGAAGCCCTGAAGCGTTTGCAATAACAATGACTAAAAATTATTGCTTAGACCGGCTTAAATCTAAGCAGGCATCAAATTTGAAGATAGTACATACACAATACCAATCTTCTGATAGCCTAGAGAAGGAGGTTGAAGCTTCTGAAGGTGTTGAGATGGTGTTTAAAATAATGGAAAGCCTCCCAGAACAACAACGAATCATACTCCAACTTAGAGATGTAGAGCATTTTGAGTTTGAGGAAATTTCAAAAATGCTAGATAAAAATGAAACTGCAATTCGTGTAGCTCTCTCTCGAGCGAGAAAAGCAGTTAGAGAAGAGTTGATAAAAAAATATAATTATGGAATCAAGTGAGATTGAGAAAATACTGAATGCTTATTTTGAAGGGAATACCACTCTTGAGGAGGAAGCAACCTTGCGAGATTACTTTAATAATCATCGCGTAGCAGATTATCTGCTTCAATACAAGCCCATTTTTATTGGGTTGGAAGCAGCTAAAGAAGAACAGTCAAATAGAACATTTCAAGTGCCCGAGTCAGAAATCCCTACGTCTCATAAACCCTGGCGTTATGCTGTTGCAGTAGCACTTATAGTGGCAATGGGCGTTGGAGTTTTCTACAACTCAAATACTGGGATGACGCCGGAGGAGAAAGAAGCTTTAGTTGCATTTGAAAACAGCAAGAAAGCAATGTTATTTCTGTCAGAAAAACTTAACAAAGGTGCAGAACAGCTTTCGTATGTAGATGAATTTACCACAGCAAAAGACATGGTTTTTGGTAAAGAATAGATGTGAAACAAATGGGGTAATAAAATAAAGATTGAAAAGGTGTGTGGAATTAAGGTATAACTACAATCTCGCAAACCGAACTATAAACAAAAAATCACAAACAATAAATACGATGAAAAAAACAGCAATAATAATAGCATTGGCCTTGGCGCCAATAATTTCATGGAGTCAAAATGCTTTTGATTCTTTTGAAAATAAAAGAGACGTAACCTCGGTTGTGGTAACAAAAAACATGATCAAGCTTTTGAGCAAGATGGACTTAGATTCTTCTGATCCAGAGGCGCAGGCATATTTGAATCTAGTAAATAATCTAGAAAATATAAAGGTTTTTATTACTGAGAACCCTACTGTATCTGCGGAAATGGATTCTGCAGTAAGAACTTATTTATCCCAGTCGAACAAATTGGGTGAGTTGATGCGCGTGAAGGATAAAGGGCAAGACATCAAATTTTACAGCAAAGAAGGTAAGAACGATAATTTTGTCAGTGAATTGTTGATGCACCTCACTGGAAATGTCGACGGAAAACAAACTTCAGTAATTATGAGTATTACTGGAAACATAGATCTAAAACAGATTTCAAAACTAACTTCAGAATTAAAAGTTCCAGGTAGTGAACAATTGAAAAACCTTGAAAAAAACAAAAATAATTAATCATGAAAATCACACACGCCATAACACTTTTTATCACAGCTTTGGTTTTGATATCTTGTAATGATAAGTCACTTCAGAAATATTTAGTTCAGAAACAAGACGATCCGAAGTTCATGAAAGTTGACATTCCAACGAGCCTTTTGGAAGGAGAGAATAGTAACTTGACTGCTGAGGAAAAAGAAATTCTATCGTCTATCAAGAAGATTAATGTGGTTGCTTATCCTATAAAAGATGCTAATCTTGCCGAGTTTGAAGTAGAAAAGCAAGAGTTAGAATCTATTTTAGCTCAAGAACAATACAAAGATCTAACACGAATTAATAGCAACGATTGGAGCGCTACGTTAAAATATACAGGTGATGACGATACAATCGATGAGGTTATAGTTTTTGCGAGCGATAATACAAAAGGATTTGCTGTGTTTAGATTATTAGGAGAAAACATGCGTCCAGAGCAAATGCTACAACTCATGAAAACCATAGAGAAAGGTGGAGTAGACCTATCGCCCATAGGAGGAATGATGAAGGGGTTTGATAACTAAACCACTTTAAACAGAAACACCTGCCATTTATTTGGCAGGTGTTTCTATTTTGAATAAACTATAAATCTTGATTTAGATACCTGTGTAATTTCCAGGAGTTATACTTCTCATCTCCTGCTTAACACTTTCAGAAACTTCTAGAGTTTCAATAAAATCGGAAATCACTTTCTGGTTGATTTTTGTGTTTGTACGTGTAAGTCCTTTTAAAGCTTCATACGGATTCGGATATGATTCGCGTCTTAAAATAGTTTGAATAGCTTCTGCCACCACAGCCCAATTGTTTTCTAAATCTGCAGCAATTTTTTCTTCATTTAATAAAAGCTTATTCAGCCCTTTTAATGTAGATTGAAATCCGATAGTAGTATGTCCAATTGGAACACCAATATTTCTAAGAACAGTGCTATCTGTTAGATCACGTTGCAAACGACTAATAGGAAGTTTTGCTGAAAGGTGTTCGAAAAGTGCATTTGCAATACCCAAATTTCCTTCGCTGTTTTCGAAGTCAATAGGGTTTACTTTATGAGGCATAGCGCTAGAACCAACCTCTCCTTCTTTAATTTTTTGTTTGAAATAATCCATAGATACGTACGTCCACATATCTCTATCAAGATCAATCAAAATTGTATTTATCCTTTTGAATGCATCAAAAAGAGCAGCCATGTGATCGTAGTGCTCAATTTGAGTTGTAGGAAATGAATGGTGAAGACCTAATGTGCCTTCAACAAACTTTTTTCCGAATGCTTTCCAGTCTATATTAGGGTAGGCTACTTGGTGAGCATTGAAGTTTCCTGTAGCTCCACCAAATTTTGCAGCACTTTTAATATTCTTCATCAGGTATAGCTGTTCTTCAATACGAACAATAAAGACCTCTATTTCTTTTCCTAAGCGAGTAGGAGAAGCAGGTTGGCCGTGAGTTCGAGCTAGCATAGATACCTTCGCCCAGTCTTTAGAAAGAGACTCCAACTTGTCTTTTACTTTGGAAAGTAGCGGAAGATATACTTCGTTGCAAGCGTCTTTTAACGACAAAGGAATAGCAGTATTATTTACGTCCTGCGAAGTAAGTCCGAAGTGAATAAACTCCTTAAACTCCTGAAGTTCTAGTTTATCAAATTCTTCCTTGATAAAATATTCAACTGCCTTGACATCGTGATTGGTGATTCTTTCTGTTTTTTTGATTCTGTTAGCATCTTCTGAAGAGAAATCGGTATATAAACTTCTAAGTTTTGAGAAGTAACTTCTATCGAAATCTTTAAGTTGTGGCAAGTCTAATTCCACCAGTGCAATGAAGTATTCAATTTCTACTTTCACTCGGTAGCGAATCAGTGCTTCTTCCGAAAAGAAAGGAACTAGGTTTGCGGTTTGTGATGCATATCGACCGTCAATAGGTGAAATGGCTTGTAGGGCATTGGTGTGCATGAATCAGGGTTTTTAAAAAAGAACAAAGATACATAACTCAATCAAGTTAGGTCTGATGTATTTTAGAAGAAATAACAAGCAAAATACTTCTTTGTTTCAGGCTTCTATGGATTTGTTTTTATAGTGCGTTTTTCATGATTTCTTCTACAACTTCAGGGTTTAAAAGCGTTGAGGTATCACCTAAATTAGAAGTGTCTTTTTCTGCTATTTTCCGAAGAATACGACGCATAATTTTTCCACTTCTAGTTTTTGGAAGGCCTTCTGTGAATTGAATTTTATCCAATTTCGCAATGGGCCCGATATGCTCTGTTATAATTTGATTGATTTCTTTTCTCAAATTATCGTGAATTCTTCCTTCTCCTGTTTCTTTAAGAATAACATATCCGTAGAGCGCATTTCCTTTAATATCATGAGGGAACCCAACCACAGCACTTTCGGCTACTGCTGGGTGTTCGTTGATAGAGTCTTCAATGGGAGCTGTTCCTATATTGTGTCCTGAAACAATAATTACGTCGTCTACGCGTCCTGTGATTCGGTAATATCCTGTGCTATCGCGCAAGGCTCCGTCGCCGGTGAAATAGTAATTTGGGAAAGTTGAAAAGTACGTTTCTTTATAGCGTTGATGATTTCCCCAAATAGTTCGCGCCATTCCAGGCCATGGAAACTTAATACACAAGCGTCCATTAACTAAATTTCCTTTTAATTCTTTTCCTTGTTCGTCCATTAAAGCTGGTTGTATGCCGGGAAGAGGCAAAGTTGCATAGGTTGGAATTGTAGGCGTTGAATAGGGGATGGGAGATATTAAAATACCTCCAGTTTCGGTTTGCCACCAAGTATCTACTATCGGACATTTTTTCTTTCCAATATTGTCGTTATACCAGTGCCAAGCTTCCTCGTTAATGGGTTCTCCCACACTTCCTAATATTTTAAGCGAAGAGAGATTGTGTTTTTCTGAATATTCAAGATTTTCTTTAGCCAATGCTCTAATGGCTGTTGGGGCTGTATAAAATTGATTCACTTTGTGTTTTTCTACAACTTCCCAAAATCTTCCGAAATCAGGATAAGAAGGAACGCCTTCAAAGAGAACCGTGGTAGCTCCATTTAGAAGTGGGCCGTAAACAATATAGCTATGTCCTGTAATCCAACCAATGTCTGCAGTACACCAAAACACATCGTTTTCTCGATATTGAAAGACATTTTTAAATGTGTGTGCTGTATAAACCATATAGCCGCCATTGGTGTGGACCATTCCTTTAGGTTTTCCTGTAGAACCTGAGGTGTAAAGAATAAATAAAGGATCTTCAGCATCCATAATTTCGGGTTTGCAATGGTTGTTTGCTCTATCTATCAATGGTTGTAGCCATTTGTCCCGTTTTTCTTTCATAGGGATTTCGGCGTTGGTACGCTTGGCTACTAAAACGGTTTTTACATTTGGGCACGACTCCAAAGCTTCATCGACTATCCCTTTTAGGTCGATAGTTTTATTACCTCGATAAGATCCGTCGCTTGTGATTACTAATTGACAGTCGGCATCGTTAATTCGTGAAGAAAGTGCGGTTGCAGAATATCCCGCAAACACTACAGAATGAATTGCTCCAATTCGAGCACAAGCCAATAGAGAGACTGGTAAATCTGGAATCATCGGTAAGTAAATACAAACGCGATCTCCTTTTTTCACGCCGTTATCCAGTAATACATTTGCAAACCTACAAACACGATCGTGGAGCTCTTTATAGCTTATGTGTTCGGCAGTATCTGAAGGATCATTAGGTTCAAAAATGATTGCTGTTTTGTTGCTGTGAGAATATAAATGTCTGTCGATACAGTTTTCAGTAATGTTCAACTTTGCACCTTTAAACCAATGGAATTCTGGTTTTTCAAAGTCGTATTCTAAAACGCTATCCCATCGTTTTTGCCATAAAAAGTTTTCTTCTGCTATTTCCTCCCAAAATCCCTCGGGGTCTCTAACAGATTTACGGTAAACTTGAAAGTATTCTTCTAAGTTCTTAATATGGTAATTGCTCATGATAATTGGATTTTAAAGAAGTTCAATAATGTGTAGATACAGTTCAATTTGTTTTGTTGAACACAATAAAAATAGAATTAGAAATATATTTATTTAAGTTGAATTTTTATTCATTAAAATTAAAAAACTGACGCATATTTAGTTTTAATAAAATATGAATCATCCTTAAAGCTTGATAAAATTACATTCAAACTATAAAATTACGTTAAGAAGTAGGCGTAAAGTAGGTAGAAAAAAATAATGCAATTAAGTTTGATGAAAATTTATAAAACACAATTATGTTTAAAACAGTAAGAATCAAGAGTCTATTATTATTTGTGTCCATTTTAGGATCGTTAACCTTATCAGCTCAGGATCAGAATGTCTCTGATGCTGAATTGACTCAGTTTGCAGATGCATATATGAATGTGCAAGTGCAAAATCAGGAAATTCAAGGTGAAATCATGACTCTCATCGAGCAGGAGGGCTTAGAAGTAGAGCGCTTTAGTCAAATTCAACAAGCATCTATGAATCCAAATGCAACTTCGGATGCAACTGCGGAAGAAATAAAAAAGCATGCTACAATTTCAGCTAAGATTGAAAAAATGCAACCTGAATTAGAGAAGAAAGCAGTTAAAAGTATAGAAGCTACTGGAATTTCAATTGAGCGTTTTGAAGCTTTGGCTTCTGTTATTCAACAGGATGCTGGTCTTCAACAACGTCTTCAAGCAATTTTATTAGAGCGTCAGAAAAACTAGTTTCAAATTTCATTTTGAATAGAAGTAAAAAAGGAAGTCAAATTGGCTTCCTTTTTTATTCAGCTTTGTGAAATTACTGAACTACTTCAAGAGTAGAGTATCCTAAACTGCTTTTGTCTAGTCTAATTTGTGTAGTGATTCGTTCTTTAAGTGCGCTAACGTGGGAGATTACTCCAACAGATTTATCACCTTCGTTTTGCATCTTTTCAAGTATGGTAATTGCTTGATCTAAAGTTTCTGGGTCGAGTGTTCCAAACCCTTCATCTATAAATAAAGATTCAATTTTTACATTTCTTGCAGCAATATCTGATAGTGCAAACGCCATGGCTAAACTCACTAAAAAGGTTTCACCGCCAGAGAGTGTTCGTACAGAACGTCGAGCATCTCCCATGTATTTATCGAGAATTTTAAGCGTGTCGCTCTTTTCAGCCTCTTTTGCAGTTGGAATGTCTAGTAAGTAGCGATCGTTGAATTCAGAAAGCCTCTTGTTGGCAAAACCGATGAGTTGCTCTAAAGTTAAGTCCTGTACGAAGTTAGAGAACTTGTTTCCAGAAGCATCGCCAATCAAATCGTTCATAGTTTTCCATAGGGCCAAATCTCTCTTTAATAAATTGATTTCATTCAAGACTTTTTGATGGCGAGTTCGGTCTTTTTCATCTTTTTCTAAACTGTTAGTGATTTTTCCAATATTTAGAAGAAGCTCCTCGTTTCTTTCTTTTGATGCCTGAAACTTCAAGGTTAATGCTTCATTAGAAACCTGTGGATCGTCTTTTGCTTTAAGCTCATTTATAGCTTTTATAAGTGAGTTTTCTTTTTCTGAAATCCGAGTCTTAAATTCGCTTAGTTCGTTTTGGCGTTTTCGAATTTTATTAGCCCGTTCTTCCGAAATAATAGATTTACGTAGTGCTTCAATACTTTCTAATTGTTCCTTCTCAACGATAGATTTTAGCTCTTCTTTTCTTTCTGAAACTTCAGTGCTAACAGCTTTTGCTTTGGTTTTATTTTGAAGAATTTGATTTTTTAATGCTGAAATGTTCGCAATAGAACTCGTTATTTTAGAATTGAGTGCGTTTGAAATACTATTTATATCATCGCCTTTAAAAAGGGCTGAACGCTGCTCTTTTAAAGAGTTGTAAGCGGTTGTTGAGTCTTCCCAATTTTTGAGACTTACTTCTACGTCTTTCAAAATTGAGTGTACTTGAAACGCTTGTTTAGACCTTTCGAGTTTTTGAATTGAATCAATAATCTTAATGCGTTGTGCTTTCAGGTTTTCTAATGATTTATTGGGATCCAAGTTTAGTTCATTAGCTAGAGCGATAAGTGTTTTGTTATTTAGATCTACTTCCTTCGATGTTGTGTCAATTTCAGATCGGATTTCATCAATACTCTTGGTAAGGTATTTATTTTTTTCACCTAAGGTTAAGGTTAGTTCGGATTTCGTTTTCAGTGAATCCTTTTTCTCTTTTAAAAGCTCTTCTTTTGTATCGAAATAAGGTTTTTCTAAAGCATAAGGATGCTCTAAAGATCCGCAGAGAGGACAAGGTTCATCGGGAACAAGCTGTTCGCGATATTGTTCTAAACTTTGATGCTTTCTTTGAAGCTCTATTTCTTTTTCAAGGGAATCAACCTCTTTTTTCAAGGTTTTTATTTCAGTG
>DATGMT010000189.1:0-22599 GCA_035307265.1 Aequorivita sp. | reverse complement strand
GGCATTGGTTTTAGTGTTTCCTAAATGAACGCAGCCTTCGTCTAGACAAACTAAGTTGTTGTCTTGTGGCGAAATCATAAAATGATGACTTTGTTCTTTACCATCACCAAAATTATCAACGATATAATCAGAAATGTTGTTGAACAACTCTACAGACGAAAAACACAACTGATGATTATTTCGTTTTCCATCTATAAGGGCATAGGAGGTAGAATCGTTCTTATTTACCACTAATCTCTTTAAATTATGCCCCCAAATTCCCCAATCAACGTCTATGCTGTTTGTGCCAAATAACTCGTTATTTCCGGGTTTTAAGTTTGGAGCAAAAAAAGGTTCTCGATATTCGAAATCAAAGTTGTGACACCCTTCTTTAAACTGAAGCGTGTTAGGCGGTAAGTCTGTTGTTTTAAACCTAGAATCTTCAAATGCAATTTTCTCTAGTAGCTGATTGATGATTTTCTGATTTGAAGCCTTATCATCTTTGAGTATTAATTGAAAGTTGTTTTGTTCTGCTTTAACGCAGTAATCATATTTCGAATCTTCAGAAATGTTTATGTAAATAACTCTGTGCTCCTTAGAGTTTTTATTCTGATTATTAAATTGATTTAGGCTAACTAAATTGTCTTTGTTTGCGCGATTGGAAAGCTGTAAATACAAATAATTTGCCCAAAGTTTACTTTGTTTATTTTGAGCAGAGGTTATAATGTATTTATCCCAATTACTTGTAGACATACTTTTTGTGCTATAGCTGTTTAGCAACAATAGGGTGATAATAATAAACTTCGACTGGTTATTAAAAGGCAACATGAAGTTCGACGTATATATTGTATAAATTTCTGTAATTATCTAATTCTTGGGGCTGAGAGCTATTTGTTTTATAATTATACCAAGTCCCTAACACACCAATAGACGTGTTTTTATACAACATATGACCAAAGCCAGCTCCAACCATGGTGTTGAAAATATCGAAGCCGTCGTAAAGATGATAGTTCATGAGTTCTACGTCTGGTGAAGTTCCAATGGAACCTACTGCCATAATATAGTTTTTAGGTGATGCTAAAAAATAGCGATTGTCTACCGAAAGGTTATACATATAGATTCCATCCATTACAAAGTTGTTGAACTTAATATTCACACTGAAGTTGTCCATGGTTTTCGTGGCTCCAACTAATAAATTGTACATAGAGCTGTCGTTGATATCTAAAAGTAATTCTTCTTTGTAAAAGTTTCTATATCCCAATCCGGCTTCGAGTTGAATTCCATCTAAAAATTCAAAATACCTAAAGATTGATCCATTGAAATTCCAACGAGGAAAAAATTTGTTAGCCCATGCGGCATTTATAGTTGTATATGTTTTTTCGTTCCAAACATGAGACCACTCTCCTTGAACTTGAATACCCTTACCTAAAGATCGGCCAGCGTAATTAAATCGTCCTGTATAAGTGTTCTCATCTTCAAATCGTGTGTACTCAAATGCAGAGATGGTACTTATAGAATGATCATCTCCGTGTCTACTTCTTAAGTGATTTAAACTTACTTGATTGGATTTTCCGCTAAATTCTAAATATTGTAAATGTTGGTAAAAGCTTTTAGCTTCGATCATTTCTGGCTTATAGAAAGACTGATAATAATGCGCAGAATCATATTGTTTTAGTTTTTCAAAGGCTAAGCCCTTAGTGTATTTTAGTTCAATATTATTCGGAGCGTAATACAGAGCAGAATCAATTTTTGTAATTGCTATTCTGCTTTCGTTCTTTTTAATAAGGGAGTTTCCATATTTTGTGGTAATACTCGCAAAAGCATCTATCAAATCTTGATGATACGGGTTTGTTTGAAGTTCGTTGTTTAGGTTTCTGTAAATACGACCGTAAAGAAGTTGATCTGTACTCTCAATCTCGGCAATTTTAATTGTAAAGTATAAATCCTCAGGGTAGAGTTCGTGTCCTCTTGTTGCATATCTTATTTTTCCTTCATGATCTCGTGTGAGATTAGCTAGGTTAAATGCGTAGTGGAGAGCCAAATTATTAGTTGGATCTTGAACCAGCCAACGTTTTACAATTCTATATGATATGTCATACTTATATTGCTCATTGAGAGTCTTTATAATGTTTGCCATTATATCGGCATAGCCTGAAAGATGTCTGTCTTTTTCACTTGCATCGGCATTTTGGATGGCCATTTCATAGGCTGAAAGTGCTTGGTTGTAATCTCCCTGCTTAAAATAGATATCTGCTCTTTTAACGTATAAGTCTACATTTTGTGGCTCCTCATTAATGATTTCGTTTAAGATTTCACTAGCCATTGTGTATTCACCTAATTGTAAGTATGATACGTAGATGGAGTTTTTAGCTAGAGAGTGTAAATTGCTCTCTCCATACTTTATAACTTCTTCCCAGTCAGTAATAGCACTTTTATATTGTTCATTTTTCATTTTATCTTTTGCTTCATTGAGCTTTACATGAACATAGGCTTGTCTAATATCATAATCATTAGGATATGATTTAAACAGCTGAAGAGCTAGTGCGTTTGCTCTGGAAGTGTTTCCCATTCTTTGATAAATAAGAAACTCATTTATTTCCAATTCTTTGGAGTTTCCTCTTGATTTTCGATAATTTTCGAGAATGTTAAGGGCTTCTTGGTATTGATGTTTGCTCATTGCATCGTTAAATACAAAAGAGAATGCTTCGGTGTCTCCAGGGTTTTGGATGAGTAGTTTCCCGTAAAGAACAGCAGGGTCTTGATTTTTAGCTGTTTGTGCAGCTCGTAACAGATAATAGTTATACTGACTGGTCATTCCTTTTGCTTGTAAAAAAGGAAGCAGCTCACTATACCTGTCTTGATCGGCTAGTATTCCCGCTTTTTTGAGAATCAAATCTCTGTTGTTGGGAAAATACTTTAAGCCCCGATTTGTGTATGTCAATGCATTGTATAAATCTCCAGATTTTATGTAATCGTTGACTAAGTTATTATAGTTATCAACGTTGTCTGGTTCTTGATTCACGAGTTCTTTGTGAATTTTTATAGCCTCGTCAATATCTCCTGCTTTTGCTTTTTCCCGAGCATCAATGCCAGCGTAGTAGATATAATCATTTCTTAAGATTGTGTCATTCGGATAGATTTGTAAAATTCTTTTTCGTAGACGAGTAGCTTCTTCTTTATTTCCTTGTTTATCGTATAGCTCTATTTTTTTTCGCCATAAACCTTTCCAATATGGATTTACTTCTAAAAGTTCATTCACATAACCAATCGCACTAGCGTATCGCTTTGTTTGCTCTTCTACATTGACCAAAATGTGTTTTGCTTCTACGTTTGCTGGATCATATTGTATCGCTTTATTTAATGAATATCGAGCCTTGTCGTACTCCTTAAAGTTTAAGTGATACTTTCCTAATAACATATGAAAGTCTGAGTACTTTGGGTATTTTTCTAAGGCTTCATCAAGGATAACTTTTCCAGATTCCCAATTTCCAACTGCAAACTCATCATTTGCTCTAGTGAAGTAGTTGTCGTCTTTGTCTGATGCCGGATTGAAAATAATCGAATTTGAACTTTCTTGTGTAGAGTCTTTTTGGGTAGTATTATTTTGTGCCCTAAAGCTATGCGCGTTTAGAAGCAGTGTTAGAATTAGAATGCCGAATATGGGGTTATATACCTTAAGCATGGTCTTGTTTTTTAATAGGGGTAGTTTTCTATGATTCTTATATGTTGCTATGCTTGATCATTATCTTCATCTTCATCTGTATTTCGGATGTAACCTTGACGAGTCATACTTTTCCATTCGAAATCTCTATTGTATAGAAACTGTCCATAACCAATTACATAAAAAATGGTGTTAAAAGGTTGGTATGCAACTGCTTCAAATAAGCTAAAAAGGATCAATCTCCCGTATTCTGAATAGTTTTTATAAAGTTTCTTATTGGCTAAATCTGCAGTTATGGCTACAGCTGACATGCTTACTCCAATTAGATAAACAAACAGCATAAGCAACCAAAATGTATCAAAGTTGATCTGATTGTTTAGGAATAAAAATATGATCATAAAAAAGCCTACCGTAGTTAGAATGGGTGCTAAAAAATCAAAGAACAATGAATAGGGCAATAGGAATAGTCCCATTCTACCATATTTAGGGTTAAATAAAAAGTGTCGATGAACAATGAATATTTGTAAAAGTCCACGCCCCCATCTTGTTCGCTGTCTGTATAATAGGTTTAAGGTTGAAGGTCCTTCTGTCCAACAACACGTGTCGGCGATTTGTCTAATGCGATATTTCTTTTTACTATCACGCATAAAAGCAATCATCCGTAATGTCATATCCATGTCTTCTGCTTGTGATAGAGGGTCGTAACCTCCAGCACCAATAACCACATTTGTATCAAACAATCCGAAACCCCCAGAAACGTTAGGAATTGTATTTAGTGTGGACCATCCCATTTTACCCACAAGATAAGACCGTAGGTATTCAGTTTCCTGAAAAGCTGGAATAAAACGCTTGGGCGGCCTAACTCTTGTGATTCTTCCATTATCTACTTCACATGAGTTTACCATACGTAAGGTAGCGCCTACAGCAATTACGGGCACATCGGAGTCTAACACAGGGACAATCATTTTTGCTAAGGTGTTAGGGTCTAATAATCCGTCAATATCGGTATTGATAAAATAGTCGTATTTGGCAATGTTTAGCCCAGCATTCATTGCATCGGCTTTGGTACCTCCATTCTCTTTATCAACAATAGTTAAGTTTGAATATATTGGGTTTGTAGATTTATAAATATTTCTAACAGGTTGACAGCGCACTTTATCTATATATGGAAATGGGACTATCTTCAAATCAAACTCTTCAATAAGGGTTTCTAAAGTGTTATCAGTACTACCGTCATTAACAATAATAACTTCAAAGTTTGGGTATTGTAAATTTAGAAGAGAGTGTGCACTATCGATAATAATTAGGTCTTCGTTATATGCAGGTGTAACCACTGAAATACCAGGAGCTTCTTCAGGGTAGTTGTTTACAAGGTCATCTTCAATTTCTGTGTAAATACTTTTTTTGTGGTTTATATTGAAGTAACCTATAATAGCCAAGCTGACATATGCCAGTGTAATTACAATGGAATAGAAAAATATAATATATTGATAAAAATAAATTATGGTTTCCATTTTTATATGTGAGGATAGTTTAAAGCGTAAGCAAAGAGGTTGTTTTCAAATTTTGAACTACTTTTTTTAGAAAGAGATGTTAAAATCTGTAAACCAGCTTGATCGAACTCTTTGAGTAATTCAACTATTTGTATTTTTATTTCACTAAACTGAGTGTTGTAATAAGCTTCGGTCATAAACGGTAGGCAGCTTTTAGAATTTAATTTTTTCAATCCGATTATCATGTTTGTTTGTAATGGTAATGAAGCGAATTTGAATTCCTCTTTTATTAGATCGATTAAAGGCTCATATTTTAATTCGCCTAAAGTCATCATAATTTGTCCTTGTATTTGTTGGCTCTGTTCTTTTCTATATAGCTCAATCAAAAAGGGAATACCTTCTTCTTGCCTAAAAAATCCCATTTCTCTAATTAGGAAGCTACAATAATTCTCATTTGTTGTACTTGTAATCCATTTTGATAAAAGAGGGATTGGGTGATCTTTATTTACTTCAATTAATGTATAATGAAGTCGTCTTTCATCAAACTTATTGAACTGGCTATCGAATCCTTTTTCCAGAAATTTATAGGGAGCATGAGCGTCAAAACGCGTGAATGTCATGCGAGCGAGTTTTCTAAGGTAACTGTTACGATGATGCACTGAGCGAGAAAACGCAGAACCTCTAATTCCTTCACCTATTTCGTTGGCCATTCGCAGAGCTTTAATGGCTTTACTAGTATTCCGGGATGAGATTTCGTTTACCCAATAATCAAATAGTTTTGTGTAGGAGAGAAGATTGTAGTAGTTTTTATTTTGAAAAACACCACCATCTATTTCAAAAGATTTATCAGCTTTAATGTCTAAAATAAGATAGGTCAGCATTCTTTTTTGCCAACCTTTTTTAGGTTCTTTTAAATCATTGTCGTCTTCAAGGTCTACAATATTCAATTCTTGAAATGAAAAGTAGAGTATGTCTATAAGCTTTTCTCTATATCTTTTATTAATCTTTCTTTTACGTTTTTCTTCTAAAATTTGTTTTCTACGGATATAAAAAAAACGAAAAAAACTTATGACAATTAATGAAAGTAGAATAAGGATAATAAAAATAGCAACCTTAATCACGAGGGGATATCCAGAAAAAATAGCTGAATAATAATAGAAGTAATAATCAAATGTGCTCATAGCTAACCGTTATTAATTTTAAACTCAACAAGCATGTATAAAGGAATACATGATGAGGTTATACGGCTATAAGTTGTTTTTGATTTAGACATGCGTCTTTTAATTGTGCGATTATTTTTGTGTGATTTGATTGGTTTATCAAGTATCGTGTTAAGATTCCTTCTAGGTAGTTATTCCAAAACATTTCAAAGTTACCTTCAAAATCTTTCAATTTTAGGAAATAAGATGGACCTATATGATAAAGTTCGTTAAGTTCTGGTATAGAGTCTATTGTGTTGTTTATTGTTGTCATTATAGCATAAGCTTCCTTTTTGTAGGTTGGAATTAATTCATCCCACATAGATAACCTATCAATGGGTCTAATTTCTTTCCATGTAAACTTTCTGATAAAGTCAAAGCCAAGTGATCTGCCTTCAGAGTTAACGTCGTTCATTGTACCTATAATATAAACATTTTCAGGGATGTAAAAGCCATTATAGAACAAGTCATATCCAGGAAGTAGTTTGTCTAATTTCGTTCTAACAATACCTTTAGGTCCACGTTTTTCAGGAGCAATTGAGGCGCAGACCTCTCCAAAAATTTGTGTAACATCAACATTATTCATTTCGTCCATTATAAAAACGAAGTCTTTCTTTTTGACTGTATCGACATTTACTTTTATTAGGTTCGTTTTTTGAAAAGAATCAAATGCTTTCAGAAATAAAAGTAGAATGTGGTGATGGTGATATATTTCTAGATGTTTTTCAATCGCTGAAAGTGGCCAGGTGGAAGGAGAGTGTTCTTTAAAAATCATATATTTCTGAACCATATTGCCCCAAGGAACATAAGTGCTACCTTCTGAAGTAGAGTTCACAGTAAATCCATTGCGGTTTATATCTGTAATTGTAACACTTTTGTCACATAGTTTGCTTTTTAAAACATACTCTCCAGTTTCAAAAACTTCATCTCTTATTTTTTCAACGAATAAAGTCATGGTTGCATAGATAGACTTTTCATCTTCAAGCTCCTTTTTAGTCTTATTGCTATCTATTAAATTCTGTAGTGCTTCTTTACAGAAAACGGTGAATTCACCATCTTTTAGAGACTCCCTATAATGTGGGTTGTGCTCCCCCCATGTTGAAGGTATAATTCCTTCAATAAAATCTGAATAGGAATATGCAGCATGTAATCTAACTATCTTAGTTTCAGCGTTCATTTTCTTAGCTATTTTTCTAGCCAAATATGTTTTGCCAGTTCCAATAATACCTGTAAGAACTAAGTTTTTACTAGATCTTAATAGTTCTACATAATTATCCAAAGAGAAGTTGGTTATTTCTTTATCTTTTGCTGATTGTTTAATCTTACTTGCAACATGAAGAGTTCTTTCTTGTGAGGGATTCCCATCTACATAAAGTGTTTTCATTGCGCTAATCAGCTCTGGCCTAATTACCCACTCTAAAGTCCTATTGATTAACTGGCCATACATAGGAATAATCCAATAGGTAGGCTCTTTATCAGATCCAATTACTTGGAAACGATTAAGTCTCTTTTGTGCAATTTTGCCTAAGTCTACAATGTTTTTTTGAATTACTTCTGCAGTAATATTGTGTTTTTCACTTATTTTGCGACATGTGCTTCTGTGTTCTGGTTCTATAAAGAACTTATATAATATAGATTTAGTTTCATCTTTAAGTGAATGTTTATCTTGTAGAATAGTAACCCATTCCTCTTCGGTGATTGTATAATCCCAAGTGTAAATCCCATCTATAAATTCAGCTTTCTTAATTTCCATTTGTACTTTACTTTTTGTCGTGAGATGAAAGAATTTGTTTTTGCAACTATTTTCGAGTGATGAACTAGTAGTTAAGTCATTTGAACTAACAATATATTTCGTTTTATATTTTTAGGCAGTAACTAATGTTACATAACGAAAGATACTTAATGTCTTAAGATACTTGTAGATGACCTTCTAAATAAATGCATCTTGATGTCAGTGGGGAATTAACAAATTTTGTTTTGAACAAAAATAGGTTTGTTTTCAAGATTAAACTGTCTCAATAAACTTTTTGAATATCATTTTAAAAATTTGACATAAATAAAAAACGCCTGATTTTCAGCGCGTTACAAGTGTAGAGGGGGAGGATAGATTAAATCTAAAATTATAATCTATGTTACTATGTAAATGTATAAAAAAATTATTAAAAGTAAGTGGTTTTAATAACTAATAAAGATTGTTGTTATTTTGTGCAGTTATTAGTTTGTAGTTTGGTGTTCTTTTTGGAATTTTCGAGGGGTAGTATTAAAGTTAGATCTAAATGCCCGGTAAAAAGATGCTTCTGAATTAAATCCCGACTCAAAAGCAATGTCAGCAATTGATAGCTCTGAATTTTCTTCACTTAATAATAGGTGACTAGCAAATTCTAACCTCTTCTTGTTGATGTACTGGTTGAAATTTGTATCTAATTCAATGCTGAAGGTTTGGGTTATCAAATTTGCCGGTTCATCAATAACCTCAGCAAACTGTTGGAGGTTTAAATTCGGGTCTTTAAAAACATCATCGGATACATCTTGTATTTTGTTAGCTACAATTACTAGATGTGGTCTTTTATTTATTGTTGATTGGTATTTTTCTTGATGGCCCCTATTAAGATTTTCTATAGGTTCAAGGGCATTTCTAAAGCCGACAAAATGCCACTGTTTAACAACTACTAAATGGAATAAAATACTTATTCCTAAAACCAATAAGTGAATAGAATAACTCCAAACCTCTTTTTGGGAGTGAACTTCAGGAAAAAATAAATGGTCTATTGTTGTTGTTAAAAATAGAAAAACAACAATGGCAGAGAGTAGATAGAGGTAGTTGAAAAATGTAATTCTAGTTTTAAATGCCTTTTCATTTGTAGATTTTATTCTTCTCATTGTAATGATAGAATAAAACAGGTAAAACACAAATTGTATTTCAGCTATTAAATATAGATACCTAGTGAACTGCTTAATGAAGTTAGTGTTTTCAGGATGTGTTAAAGAATAAATATAGCCTATTGTAAAAATAAAGAAAGGGATGAAGTGCCATTTTATTCTTTGAATATTATGGTTTTTGTTCTTGCTCATAAGGGTTAGATGCCAAAGTAAAGGACCGTAAAGAGTGGCAAAGGGTGCTCCAGCATCAACAAACTTCCAATTAGACCATACTAAAATGGCGACAAATGCATATAAACTGTGAAAAAACAGAACGAGAGATAAAGGATATAGGTTTTGCTTTGTACTAAACCCTGTGTTTTGACGAATAATATAGATTGTAGTTAAACCATTAAGTATAGCCGAAGCAAACAAAAAGCATAACGAAAAAACAATTCTAATATCATACATATATTTTTAGTTTAAATGTTTAGACCTATATTCTGAAGGACTCATTCCATATACTTTTTTAAAGTAGCCAATAAAAGATGAATGTGATTTGAAGCCAGATTCTTGCATTATAGCCTCTATTGAGTAAAGGTGATTGTTCTTTAATTGATTAGCCACGTGCTTAGCTCTTTCTTCTCCTAATAGCTCATAAAACGAAGTGTTTTGATAGTGGTTGAGGGAGATAGATATTTCTCTTCTTGAAAAAGAAATTGCTTCAACAAAATCATTAAAACTAAAATCTGAATTTGTGAAAGCATCACTTTCTCTAAAGAATACTTCTATTTCGTTTTGTATTGCCTCAGGGTTTTCAATAGACATATGCTGTGCTTTTTTGAGGATTTTGGATTTATTAGTTTTTAGATTAATATTATTAAAGTGTATTGTTATAAGTTCGTTAAGCACAAAGAAAAAGCTGCCAGCCAATAAAAATATAACAAAACTTATATTGTAGTCGCTGCTAGTCTTGCTTTGGGCAATTAGAGAGAAAAAATTATAGGAACCAGTTATAAAAAGAACTAAAAAACAAAGCTTGAGATTGATCACCTCGGATTGTGAACTGGCTTTTACAATCAATCCAATGCTAGCAAATATCAAAATTAGATTTACTGTTGCAGTAAGAAGTAAAGAAACCTGTCTGCCGTCAATGATTACTTGATTAACAAACAAATACAAAGCATAGAAAAAAGTAGCAGATAGTAGTATGAAAAGTATAATACGAGATTCTTTACTGCTGAATAAATAATTCGAGTAAAGAATAACAACTGTAAGTCCTGAAATAGTAGTGTATAGTAATCCTATTGGAGAATGATATAGATAAAAAAGAAATATATTGATTAAAATTGTACACAACATAATAATCAATAGAGAGCTTTTAATAAGCTTCAATTTAGGCATACCAATAAGTTGTTCTTAATAAATTACTCAATAGAAGTCTATGTTTCGATAGCTAGCTTTAATTTTAGCTAAAATATGATAAATTGCAATTAAATGTTTAAATAAGCTTCCAATAGTTCGTTTTTTAAAAGTAAAATCAAAGATTTTATGTGTATCAGATTAATAAGTATGAGAAATACAGCTTTTACTATATCTTGTTCGTTAAATAAAACTATTACTTTTTTAGTACAAATAATATTGCTACATCATATATTACGAGTCAAATTGAAGTGAATACCCCAAACTCATACTTTCCAAATCATTTTTTAAACCATCATTGTTTAAAGAATACAAGTGTTAATTGTTAATGAAAAGGAAAAATTTATAACTATAATAGCCTTTTTTTGAATAAAAAACCTTGAGGGAAATAACTGTTGTTGCTCATAGGTGTTGCTTACAAAGTCTTATTTAACACAAAAACCACTCTCTCTTTCACAAAAAATTAGTAAACTTGAGGTCTTAAAATTTTAACAATTTGAAAAAGCTAATTTCCCTATCTTTTTTTCTGCTAATTCTTGTAGTTCTTGCTCCTATTACAGCTCAAAAGAAAGACATTACACTCGAGGAAATTTGGAGTGGTTCCTTTCGTACTGAAGGCCTAGATGTCTTAAGATCACTAAAAAACGGTAAAGAATATGCTGTTTTAAATTACGATCGCACGGAACGAGCTTCTACCGTTGATGTGTATGATTATAAAAGTGGAAAGAAAGTAAGAACCGTTTTAAACACAAAAGAATTGCCAGGTATTGACTATGTGATTTCTTACGTTTTTAATAAGGACGAAACCAAAATTCTCTTTTCAACACAGTTAAAACAAGTATACCGTCGATCTTCATTAGGAACTTTTTACGTTTATGACATAAAAACTAAAGAGTTTACTTTGGTTTCAGAAAATCAAATTCAAGAGCCAACCTTCAGTAATGATGGGAGTAAGATTGCTTATGGATATAACAACAATCTATATATCAAAAACCTTGAATCTGGAACTACGAAACAAATTACTTCCGACGGAAAAAAGAATAGTATTATCAATGGAATTACCGATTGGGTATATGAAGAAGAATTTGCATTCGTTCGTGCTTTCGAATGGAGTGTGAATGGAGACAAACTTGCATATATAAAGTTTGATGAATCTAATGTTCCTGAGTTTACTATGGATGTCTACGGAAGCGAACTATACCCAAACTCTGAAACTTTTAAATATCCCAAAGCAGGAGAGGAAAACTCCGAAGTAAGTCTTCATATTTACGATTTAAAAAACGAAAATACTTCTGAAGTAGACTTGTCAGAATACAACAGTTATTATATTCCAAGGTTATTGTGGACTAAGGATAATAACTTATTGAGTGTACAGTTAACTAATCGTCACCAAAATGTAATTGACCTTGTTTTTGTAAACGCTTCAAATAATACATCAAAATTAATTTTGAAAGAAAAGGATGAGGCGTATGTGGACGTTACAGATAATCTCACTTTTTTAAATAACAATAGTTTCTTTTGGACGAGTGAAAAAGACGGTTGGAATCATCTGTATCAATATGATAAAGATGGAAAACTTTTAAATCAAGTTACAAAAGGAGAGTGGGAGGTGACTTATTTTTACGGCTTTGATCAAAATACTGGACGAGTATATTACCAGAGTACTGAAAATGGAAGTATTAATCGAGACGTGTATTCTGTTTTGCCTAATGGAAAAAATAAAGCCCGTTTAACTCAAAAAACAGGAACGAACTATGCTTCGTTTAGTGCAGATTTCACCTACTTTATCAATACATTTTCCGATGCTAACACACCTTATATTTTCACACTGCACGATGCTAGGAACGGAAAACTACTTCGAGAAATCAAAAATAACAATGGATTGAAGAACCGTTTGTCTACCTATAAAATATCACCTAAAGAATTCTCTACTATTAATATTAATGGAGAGGATTTAAATATTTACACAATCAAGCCTTTAGATTTTGATGAATCAAAAGAATATCCGCTTTTTATGTACCAATATTCAGGGCCAGGTTCTCAAAATGTTTCTAACAGTTGGATGGGAACTAATGACTACTGGCATGAAATTCTAGCCAATCAATACGGAATTATTGTGGTTTGTATCGATGGTCGTGGAACAGGTTATAAAGGAAGGGACTTCAAAAAAATGACTCAAAAAGAACTCGGTAAATATGAGGTTCAAGATCAGATTGAAGCGGCTAAAAAATTGAGTGAACTACCCTATATAGATGCTAATAGAACAGGAATATGGGGGTGGAGTTACGGAGGATTTATGTCAGCAAACTGTTTGTTTCAAGCACCAGAGGTGTTTGAAATGGCAATTTCTGTAGCCCCTGTAACAAGCTGGAGGTTTTATGACACCATTTATACAGAGCGTTATATGCAAACGCCACAGGAAAACCCGACTGGATATGACATGAATTCACCATTGTATCACGTAGATAAAATGGAGGGGGAACTATTATTGGTTCATGGAAGTGCAGACGATAATGTGCATGTTCAAAACACAACTCGTTTAGTAGAAGCCTTAGTGCAGGCAAACAAACAATTTGATTGGAGAATTTACCCAGACAAAAATCATGGAATCTATGGTGGAAACACTCGTTTACACCTTTATACTTTAATGACTGAATTCATTAAAAACAACCTTTAGACTATTATAAAACCAACAACGTAAATAAAATGACAGAATCACTTCAAGACCCACAACGTAGGGAGATTTTTGGCCACCCTATTGGATTATTTGTCCTCTTTTTCACAGAAATGTGGGAACGATTTTCTTATTATGGAATGCGCGGAATCCTTACGCTATATATTGTAACCTCTGCTTCAGCACCAGACCCAGGTTTGGGATGGTCAAATAAAGATGCACTTTGGTTATATGGGTGGTATACTATGCTGGTTTATGTTGCATCTATCCCTGGAGGGTGGGTTGCAGATAAATTCTTAGGACAAAAACGAACTGTTCTTATAGGTGGTTTATTATTGTGTGTAGGACACGGAGTGTTAGCCATTCCTCAAGATTGGGCATTTTTTACAGGATTAATCTTGATTATTATTGGAGTTGGTGGATTAAAGCCAAATATTTCAACAATGGTTGGAGGGCTCTATCCTGCCGGCGATCCGCGTCGCGATAGTGGGTTTACTATTTTCTATATAGGTATTAATATCGGAGCTTTCTTAGCCGGTATTTCAGTCGGATTAGTAGCGTATTACTATGGATGGCATTATGGATTTGGACTGGCTGGTATTGGAATGCTTTTAGGTCAAGCTGTTTTTATTTGGGGGCATAAGTACCTTAAAGGAGTTGGTGAATTCTCAGGAGGAGCTAACGTAAGCGAAGAGGAAAGACAGGCAATGAAAAGACCTCTTACAAAAATTGAAAAAGATAGAGTTATTGTGCTTCTAATCTCTTTCTTGATTGTAATTGTGTTCTGGGGTGCCTTTGAACAAGCAGGTGGATTGATGAATCTATATACAGATATTAAGGTAGATAGATATATTGGATTGAGTTGGTTAGAAGAAATACCTGCAGCTGTTTTCCAGTCGCTTAACTCATTATATATAATAATTTTCGGAACCTTAGTTGGAGGATTCTGGTTATGGTGGAAGAAAAAAGGACGCGAGAGCTCTTCGCTTTTCAAGATGGCTCTTGGGACAATCATCATGGGAGCAGGTTTCATTTTTATGATGTTTGCTTCAAAAGAAGCATCTTCTGAATCATTCGGAAAAGCAGCTCTTGTATGGATTTTCTTAGCATATCTTTTCCATACAATAGGTGAGTTATGTGCGTCGCCTGTTGCACTTTCATTTATTACCAAATTAGCGCCACTAAAGTATGCATCCATCATGATGGGTATATTTTTTGCCGCATCTGGATTTGGAAATAAGCTAGCAGGAAATATTGGAGAAGCATCTCAATTAACACCTTACCAAGGAGATGTAAACTACTCCAAAGAGCAGCTTTTACCTTATATGAGCGAGGTAGAAATGACAATTAAGGATGATCAAAATAAGATTGTTACAATCAGTGATTTCCCTATAAATCAAGATAAAGCCTTTGAAATAAAAGGAGCTGTTTATGAACAAGGAGGTGAAATTCACTATAAAGAATATGAGACTGGGAAATTACTGGATGGAGCTTTTAGTCTTTCACCAGAAAGTAATCAAGAATTACTAGCCTATTTGTCGGAAAATAATATCACTGAAGATAATCCTTATCACGCTAGAATTTATTTTGAAAAGGATGAAGATGCAAGACAAAACATAGAAAGTATAGGTGATGGAAAAAACTATCAGATCAGTTTTGTATTGGAAGAAGAACAAAATGCTTTAGAATATAAAACATTTATGTGGCTTGTAATCTTTACAGTTAGTTTTGGATTGTTAGTAATTATCTTCCTGAAACAACTAAAGAAACTTACTCATGGAGCTGAGGAAAGAGAGTTAGGTGTTGGCGATAACTAGCCTTTTTCATAAGTATCAATTTTAAATTTAAATGAAGTAATAAAAACACTAATCACACGCAAATAGAATGGCAAAAGAAGTTGAAATATCCAAAGATCACGAAGAGCTTTTTAAGAGTAAAGTTTTAGGTCATCCAGCTGGACTTTATGTTTTGTTTTTTACCGAAATGTGGGAGCGATTTTCCTTTTATGGAATGCGCGTATTATTAATTAACTTCCTTACCATTGCTGCTATTGGTAGTAATCCAGGTTGGGAATGGTCTGCTGAAAATGCAGGAGCACTTTTTGGAACATACGCAGGTCTATTATACCTCACACCACTTTTAGGAGGTGTTATAGCCGATAGATTTACAGGGTATCGCTGGGCGGTATTCATAGGTTGTGTTATCATGACTGCAGGGCACGGTTTTATGGCGTTCGAAACAGAGTTTTCTCTTTATATGGGACTCGCCTTGTTGGTAATAGGAACCGGCTTCTTTAAGCCAAACATTACGTCTATTATTTCTGAAATGTACAAATACCTTCCAGAGAAGAAAGATGGTGCGTATACCGTGTTTTATATGGGAGTAAACGCAGGAGCCTTCTTCGGAATGATGCTGTGTGGATACCTTGCTGAACGTGTGGGTTGGTCTTGGGGCTTTGGACTAGCAGGAATCTTTATGCTTTTCGGAACTGTTCAGTTTATGCTTTCAAAACCGTTGTTTGGGAAAATTGGAGACCGTCCGCAAAAAGAGTTTGCAGCAGATGATAATAGTGCTGAAGCCATAGAAGATAGAAACCACAAGCCGAATCACTTTACAATTGTAGATAAAGTATTAATTGTTATAACATCTATTATTGGATTGTTATACCTTTTAAATGACCCTCTATCTAAAATTGGCAATATTCATTTATTGCCACAAGAGTTCTTAGTGCCGGCCGATGTTTTACCTGGTCCGTTAGTAATTACAATAATTGGAGTTATTCTACTATTCTATTTGTTGTTTAGTCGCATTGCTCGCTATGAAAGAGTGCTGAGAGATCGTATGATTGCAGTAATTATATTTGCATTCTTCACCGTAGTTTTCTTTATTCCTTTTGAACAGGCAGCAACTTCTATGGTAATTTTTGCTCGAGATTTTACCGAAAGGGTTCTAACAGGAAATGCAGCATTAATATTTAATATTTTCAACACGTTGTTGACTATTGTTCCATTGCTAATAGTTAGTTGGGTTCTGGTGCTTTTATATAAGAACTCTTCTAAAAAAATCTTAGGAAGTAATATTGTCTTGATTTTATGCTTTTTAGTGATGTGGGGCTTGGCTATATGGATGTTGGTTCAGGACTTCTCAACTAAAGTTTATGAAGTTGAATACCAAGCAGTGAAAACTACTCAAGTAATAGAAGGTGTATCACATGATATTTATGAACCTATTACTGATGCTCGTCCTCTAGCAGCAGGAGAACAATCAGTTTCACATGTGTTGGAGTTATCCACTAATAAAGGATTGACAGTTGGTGATGATATTGGAGCGCATTTAGAACTTGGGAAATATATCTATCTAGACACAGATGCCATTAATAGGCTACAGTCAGATTATAAAGAAGTGAAGCAACCATCTCAAATTGTTCAGGGAACGGTAACACAAATCAAAGAAAATGAGGTGGAAATCACAGTTTCGTGGTTTAGTATCTTGAACTCCTTCTTTATTATTGCGCTTGCCTCGCTCTTTACAAAATGGTGGGATAGTAAATACAATCCTTCGGCAGCTGTTAAATATGGTCTAGGACTGATTATTATGGCAATCGGATTTGGGATCTTAGCTTATGGCTCTACTTTGATTCCTTCTGGTGCTGTTCCAGGAAGTGTTAGAGTGGGAATGATATGGCTAATTCTTACCTATCTATTCTTAACATTAGGTGAACTATGTCTGTCACCAGTTGGGCTATCCTACGTTAGTAAGTTAGTTCCAGCAAGAATGATTGCTTTAATGTTTGGAGTGTGGTATTTGGCAATTGCTATTGGAAACAAAATTTCAGCATCTCTTGGTGGGATGGTTGAAGAAATCCAAACTGAATATAGTATGTCTACCTTCTTCTTGATATTTACTGTTGGACCATTAGTAATAGGTGTTATTGCTATTCTTCTAAATCCTGTATTGAAAAAACTGATGCACGGAGTACGATAATACAATATCTGCTAAACAAAAAGCGTTCCCTTGTGGAACGTTTTTTGTTTAGTACTTTTGAATTAATTAAATGAAATTTCAATGAAAAATATATTACTATTCCTTTTTGTTTTGACAACTGGAATGATGACTCAGGCGCAGCAAATCAATTGGATGACTATGGACGAAGCCCTTGCTGCACAAAAGAAAAACCCAAAAAAGATATTCATGGATGTATATACCACATGGTGTGGACCATGTAAACTTTTGGATAAAAATACTTTTAGCGACAAATCTGTAATAGAGTACCTCAATAAAAATTATTATTCTGTAAAATTTAATGCCGAAGGTAATGATCCGGTTACATATAAAGATTTCACTTATACAAACCCTAATTACCAACCAGAAAGAAAAGGTAGAAACGCACAGCATTTATTTGCTCATGCAATGAAAGTTACTGCATATCCAACTGTAGTGTTTTTTAAAGAAAATGGCGATTTAATTCAAGCAGTTCCTGGATATAGAACGCCTCAACAGCTAGAGATATTCTTGAAAATGATTCATAGTGATGATTATCTAAATATTACTACAGCCGAAGCTTGGGAAAAGTATCAAAAGGAATTTAAATACACATTTTAGAAAAGCATAAACGCTTTTATATTCGAGTTATTCTATGAAGAAAGCTCCCTTTTCCATTGTATAGTGGAAAGGGAGCTTTTTTGATTCACAACTTTGTTTCCAGCGTTTCACGTATGATGGATAATTACTGCCATCAGCTACAATTTGCTTTGGTTGTAAACTGTCTATAAGCCTGTTTAAATTCACTTTGGGACTACTAGTGAGTAGAAGAGTTTCAATCTTTTTCATCCTTGGATAAACGCCTAAACTATCCAAAACGAGTACATAGCTACTGTTATATCGAAACAGATTTGGCAATTTGTTTTCTGAATACATCTTAGCATTAATTGCCGTCTTGGTCTTGTATGATTTTACAGGATAACTATTAGCTAAAAATTGACTAGAATCCCATTTGTAAACAGCTAACTTCTTTCCATTTTTATGACCAATTAAAGTATGTCGAGATCTGTTGAAAACTATAAGCTCGTTTTTCGAAGTTCGGTAATCATCATAAATAAAGGCAACTAGCAGAACAATTATAGTGGTTAGTACGAATAATAGCCTTCTGAATTCTCTTTTTCTGAGGTGAATAATTATAGCAATAATTAATAAATAAGTGGCAATCGTCTTTAACGTTGAATAGTGAATGTCTTTAAATATAAATTGGTCTTGAAGTGAAACCCAACGAATAAATGAATTTAACCACTCTATGATTAAATTATAAGATATTACAATCCAGTCGGGTAATATTTCAAAGAAGGCTAAAACTACTATTATAATTCCTCCAATCATAAAGATCGATAGTACAGGTAAAATCACGATGTTGGTTAGTAGAAATAAACCTGGAAACAGATTGAAATAGTAGAGACTTAAAGGAAGCACTCCTAATTGTGCACTCGCAGACACGCCGATAATTTCCTTGATATTACGAATGAATTTATTACTTGAATATGTGAATTTGCTGATTAATGGGTGTAACCAGAGTATAAATAATACAGCTAAATAGCTAAGTTGAAACCCAACTTGAAAAAGCAACAAAGGGTTGTAAATTAATAATGTGAAAAATGAAAGAAACAGTGTGTTTATTGAATTAGTTCGCCTATTGACGATATTGGCGAATGCAAAAAAGCTAAACATTGTCACAGCTCTAGATACCGATGGAGATAGTCCTGTTAGAAGCGCAAAAGCCCAAAGCAAGACTGTTACGAGAATAAAGCTTAACAAAGCTCCATATTTCCAACGCTTTAAAGGTTTAAGTAAAAAACTTATAATAAAATAAATAATGCTCACATGTAGTCCAGATACAGCCAATATATGAACCGCTCCAGCAGCTGCATATTCGTCATAAAGCTCCTTGCTTATATCCCTCTTTTCACCTAGTACAAGCGCTTGAATAATAGCGCGTTCATCGGTCGATAACTTTGTCAATTGTAGCTTAGAAACGGCTTTAGACCTTAAGTTTTGAGCAAATCCAAATAAAGTTTGATTGCCTGTTTGGGTAGCTATAACGTATGTGTCAGAAAGTCGAATTTGGCCATGTATATCTAGGGTTTTTAAATAGTTTCCATAGTCAAATTCATGAGGGTTTAGTGGTTTTGGTGTGTTATGAATACGTGTGGATACTAAAAGAATATTATCCGATGCGTATTTTCTTTCTAGAGAATCTTTTCTAACATTCAATAGAATTGTGCCTCTCGAAGCTTTATCGTTTACAGATTGTACTTCTGCAAAATATTTAGAGTTGAAGTTGTCGGGCTTGATAGATTGAATAATCTTAATTTTAATTAAGTCGTCAGAATCTTTAGAAGCAAAATGTAAGTAATGAGTAGGTTGAAATTCGGGAGTTCGAAGTTGATATATTAAATACCCAAGAACAAAAAAACTTATGTAGACAGCTATACCGAAATAGATATATTGAATTAAATGTCGTTTAGCGATTATCCAAAGTATAAGTACTCCAAGAAGTGTTGCTATGTATAAATTAAGGGTGAAATATGAAACAGAAAAGAAATGAGCAGCGAGAATTCCTCCTGCCAAGCATATTGAAAACCTGACTATAGCGAAATTTATATACTTCATCTGAATCTTTTTAAGAGTTGAGAGGTCAGATGGAGTTACGCATTGCTTATTTTACATGAAGACAAAGTTTAGCCCATTATATACCTCACACTTTTCAATAAATACTCATCTTGTGAATTGATATTGTTTCTAAAAGGGGGAGATTAAATATGTTGTTAAACATAGCTAACTTAAGTAATATTCTAATAATTAGCAAAATACTTATGAATGCTGTGGTTCACGAGATTATTTATCGGTTAGAAGGTGTTTTAGTGAGGAATGTTTGGTGAAATTATATATGTATTGATTATATCACCCTTCTAACTTCAACAAAGGCTCTTTTCCAGTATGCTTCATCTAAGGAAGAAATTATTACACCTGCGCTTGTTGAAGAATGAATGAATCTAACTTTACCTTGGCTAGTGTCTACAACCAAACCAACGTGGCTAATTACATTCTTTTTGGTGGTTTTAAAGAACACTAAATCACCTTTTTCTATTTCTCTTAATGATATAGACCTTCCTTCTTTTGCTATATCACGAGAAACTCGGGGGAGACTGATGTTTTCTTTTTCAAAAGCAGTACAAATCAATCCGGAACAATCCATTCCTGCTGAAGTAGTTCCTCCAAATTTATAGCGTGTTCCCTGAAAAGTCTTAGCGTAATTAATAATGCTCAGTTTCGTTTCAAGAGAGGAAGATGATGTTTTTGAAGAGGTTGAACTAGTTGTCTTGTTTGCGGAAGTAGTTGTCGTTGTTTTTCTTCTGTCACTAGTTTTATTGCTAGATGCAACTCTATTGTCATTTCTACCTAAATTTGCTCGATGTTTAGGTTGTGAAGGAATGTTGGCTCTTCTGATAACCTCTTTGCCTTTGTATTGGTTGCTTTTTGTACCTCCGCAAGAAGCCAAGAATAGAGTGAAAAAGATAAGAACTAGAATTCTCTTCATGACCAACAGTTTGTTTTAAAGGCTAAATATATAGAAAAATAATTTATTCCTCAATCTCAATGAGAGTGAGAGATGTATTGCTTGTTTTAATTTGCTTTTACAGAGCTAACCTTTGATAGATTCATAGATTAACATGGCGGTTTTTCTGCTTGCACCTTGACCACCTAAAGCCAATTCTAAATCGTAATAATTTAGGAACATTTTAGCTCTTTTCGAAAGATCGAGAATGTTCTCTAATTCCTCTTTAAGCCTTTTCTTGTTTAAATCCGTTTGAATAAGTTCTGTAACTACTGTTTTGTCTAAGATTAGATTCACTAATGAGATATAATCAAGCTTAATAACTCGCTTTGCGATTTCATAACTAACTCTTCCTCCTTTGTAGCAAACCACTTGAGGTACTTTAAATAAAGCTGTTTCAAGTGTAGCGGTTCCAGAAGTAACTAAAGCTGCATGTGAGATACTAAGTAAATCATAGGTTTTATTGGTGACAAACGAAACATTTTTGAAAGTGAGAAACTGTTCATAAAAAGACTTCTCTTGGCTTGGCGCACCAGCTATTACAAATTGGTGACCCTTAAAATTTGGAGCCATAGAAATCATTATTTCCAACATTTTTTTAATTTCCTGCTTTCTACTTCCAGGTAGTAGAGCCACGATTGGCCGACTATCTAAACCATTTTCTTTTTTAAACTTTTCAGGATTTACTTGCTCTCTATTGTGAATAGCATCGATTAATGGATGGCCAACAAAATGAACTGGAAAATTGTGTTTCTTTTCGTAGAAGTCTTTTTCAAAAGGAAGAATTACATACATCTCATCAACATCGCGCTTGATGTCTTTGATCCTACCTTCTTTCCAAGCCCAAATTTGAGGTGAAATATAGTAATGAGTCGGATATCCCTTTTGTTTTGCCCATTTAGCGATCCGTAGATTAAAGCCCGGATAGTCTATAAAAATTATTACATCGGGATTATATGCTTCAATATCAGCTTTACAGAGTTTTATGTTTTTTAGAATAGTATTGAGATTCATTACTACTTCTAAAAACCCCATAAATGCAAGTTCACGATAATGCTTAACTTCGGTTCCACCCACAGCTTTCATTAGGTCGCCACCCCAAAATCGAAATTCTGCTTCAGAATCTTCTTTTTTTAGAGCTTTCATTAAGTTGGAGCCATGTAGGTCTCCAGAGGCCTCGCCAGCTATGAGGTAATACTTCATTAGAAAAAGTTACAATTTTTATTTAAAGCTAAATGTAAGTTGTTAGAAAGAATTAATTTTCCTGTTTTTTCATTTGAAATCAATCCAAATCACTTTACCAACTTTCCGTTATTTGTTACTATAACACATTTTGGATTAAAATGTCAAAAAAATCAGTGAGCGTCATTCCTGCACTTCGGGCTTGTTTCGGAACAATACTTTCAGTTGAAAGCCCAGGGTTTGTATTGATTTCTATGAAATATGGTTTCCCTTTTTGAATGATAAACTCACTACGAGTCAGCCCCTTCATATTTAAAAGCTTATAAATGCGAATAGCTTCTTTTTGAACCATCTCGGTTTCTTTATCTGAAATTCTTGCAGGTGTAATTTCTTGTGACTTTCCTAAATACTTAGCTTCGTAATCAAAGAATTCATTTTCTGAAACGATTTCAGTAACGGGCAGAGCAATGATTTCTTCTTTATTATTATACACTCCAACGGAAACTTCAACACCTTTAAGTGCT
>DATGMT010000188.1:0-12489 GCA_035307265.1 Aequorivita sp. | reverse complement strand
GATTTAGGTCTTGGGCCATAGCCATCGTTGATACTAATAATGAGAGTATAATGATATTTAAAGTTTTCATAGTTTACTTTTTTAGATTTGAATTTCTCACTACTAAGATATTTATTTTTAAAAAACTATCCTATTAAAAAGGAGGTTAAAGGCTTGTTTTTTAGTAATATCTCTTTTCCCACTGCTGTGCGATTGCATTGCGTTTCTTACACAGTTTTAATTGAACATACCAATTTCCCCATCCAGCCATAAAACTGAAATGCCACAATATCCACAACTGCAAAACTTATCAAAATAAAGACCTTCTGGATTATCGAACTTATAATTGCGATTCATTTCTAAAGAAATTGATATTTCTGAATATCAAGAATACGAAGGCTGCAAAATGATATCGAGACCATAAGAAGTACTGTCACTATATTAAAGTTTTGGAGGCCACGCGATGCTCCCGAGGCTTTGGGAGCGCGGTAGCGGGGAAGATTATTGTATTTTGAATGCTTTATTAATCATTCTTGGATTGTGGACAACATCTGCATACACGAAACCTCTTAGTAAATCATGTCGTATATACCCCTAGCAAACAAATCTACAACAGTCTCGTATTCAAATTTAAAACAAACAATTCAATGTTTTTTACGGTAAACCGTATTCAGACAATATTCATGAAGTATTTCTAACAGATTATTTATAGAGCTTCAAGAGCAAACAGTTTTCATGAGCTCGGGTTTGGGGTATTAATGATCTATGGTTAACAACAAAAAAGAGGCTATAGTTGATAGCCTCTTTATGATTATTAATGTTTATTTATTTTTCTTGTGTTTCTTAAACTTATGATTTTTCATTTTTATAATTAAATTCAAGAAACAGGAGATAACGAAACTTACTATTGCGCCTATACTGGCAAGAAGAACTGTTTTAAATATATCTTCTGTTCTAATGAGTCCTAAAGAGGAGAGTAAGGTTCCACTTGCAGTTCCCATCCATACTGGAGCATTTTTAAGAACCATGAGCTTGTTTTTTATGTTGATCTATATTATCATCCACTGCTGCTTGGCTTACGGTTGTAGCGACTGTACCTGCTACCACTATATAAGTGGCGAAAGTTAGTAGCCAAGCAGGCATGCTCACTGGAGCTGCTATTATAGTACCACCTGCAGTTGCTAGACCTACTCCAAGGTTTCTAAGTATTCTAAAGAATTTGGGAGTTGGTTTTTTGTATCTGTCTAAGATATTCATATCTATTTGAATTAATGTTTAAAGTTATTTTCTCGTTTCTATCATTTGCTTGATGAAAAATGGACAGTAATTTATCCATTGCAAGTTTTGAATATATTCCTTTTCCTATGCCTGTGAGTTGCATTACTGGTGCTATACAGCCTTCCAACTCAACAATAGCATTATTTGCGGGATGTATTAGGATTAAGCTTCTTCCATAAACGTCCATCACTTTTAAATGGCGATTAAATTTTTTGGAATAGCGTGGTCTTAGTTCATATTTGCCTTCCGGGATACAGGAGATTTTCTTTTTA
Organism: Aequorivita sp.; assembly: GCA_035307265.1. Classification (GTDB taxonomy): domain Bacteria; phylum Bacteroidota; class Bacteroidia; order Flavobacteriales; family Flavobacteriaceae; genus Aequorivita. The sequence continues at coordinate 10,960 of DATGMT010000188.1, read as the reverse complement.
TTTTCCTTCCAAGGAAGCTCTAGTGTAAAACAGACAAAGCGTCCGTTAAATGTGAGGGTACCATTGGTACCCCCACTTTTATACACCCTTGTTAAGGTGAGTTCCATTCCTAAACGTCGTCAACATTTACAATACTCAGGGCATTATATGTGCCGTTCATTAAGGAGTAGAATTCTCCGTTCACTTCCTGATAAAACTCTACACCTAGAGCCATAAGGACTGGATGGGAAGAGTTAGCAGTAAGTGTGGCCGTTAGGTTTGTTTGGGCCACAGGAGAATTGTCATAAGGAACAATTCCCATTCCCATTTCTTGATAAACGTAGACTTTGTTTTCAAAGTCCAACTCAGCTGCTCCCATGGTTAATTTGTAATGGGTTGTGCCTGTTGGCGCCACAATTTTTTCTAGGGCGCTAAAGGGATCGATTGAGACTGAAGCTTCTCCTGTAACACGATCGAACGCTGAAGTAAATATTCCGAAGAAGGTTGTACTCAGCTTTCCATTAATGTTAAATTCGAAGTCTTTTAAAAGTGAAAGATTACCTTCAACAAGGTTTCGCAGTCCACGCGTATTAACTGGGTCGGTTTTAATAATTGCCAGCAATTTAGAAGTAAGTCTGCTAACTACTCTTCTATCTCTAGCGTTTTGAACTAGAGAACGGAGAGCATTACGAATAAGCTTTCCGCCTTGTCCGGCTCGGCCAAATTCGGAGTAGTTTTCCCGTGTTCTTTTAAAAGCAGCGCTGTGAAGGATTTTGTTTCGATCCACACCGCCTTTTGCTCGGGCAATGTGCCCGTCTGCTGTTTTGTAAAAGGAAATATCATCGATAGTTCCCTTTAATTTGATAATACCAGCTTGTTTTGCCATAGTATTTGGGTTTAAAGTTAGTCGCAAAGATGAGGCGTGAAAGAAGGGAGTGTTCACAAGGTGGGTACGAATTGGGTACGATTATTTTTTAATCCACTGAATTACAGGTTGTTGAAAGCTCTGCTACCGAAGGAAGCCTTATAGTTTCAAGCAAGATGGCTGGAGTTACGACTTATTAGTCACTAATATTTTGAACGGGATTTGCTCCTTGGACCATTTAAATAGAGGGGTTTGGTGGAAAAGAGAGAAGGTGATTTATACCAAGATGAGCACAAGGTGGTTGTTTGGATGGGAGGTAGTAGTGTGTAGAGAGTTCAATGGAGATTGGAAACAGGAATTAAGGGAATCATGAATTATGACGAATTGCCCCGCGATGGTTAGAGACTCGACGGTTTGAATCACGATGAGTTGAATCCGTACTTTTAAAAAATGGGTTATGATTTTTTTCCGAGAAGAATGTGATAAAAGAGGTGTTATTTTAGGGTGAAAATCATCATTCTTTTTAATGGACTATCCATGGACTATCCATGGACTATCTATGGACTATCTATGGAGGGTTTTCGATACGTTTTGAAAGCCATTAAGTTGGGCTGTTTATATTACTATCTGGAGAGCTTTCAAAACACTTATGCATCTTTTGGTGATGGGATAATTAAATTTAGGGCTGCGATACGTTTTGGCCTTCGGCTCCGCTCCTAGCCCGCTGATTAGTGATCGTCGTTTTGGGAACGAGTTTGGTAGATTTTTAAGTACTGTGCATGGTTTATTTAAATTATAAAGTTTTCTACTTTCAAAATATGTAGGCTTTTTTGAATAATTATCCATCGGCTTCTATCATCTTGTTTATAAGACTGGTTTTGAGGATGTCTAGGAGTTTTGTTGGGGCGGATTTTCGTGTTCTTATTTCTAGGAAGGATCTATAGATATCGCCAAGTTCTATTCCAAAAAGTATTTCCATATTTTTTGACAATTCATTGAGGCCTGCTTGCCCATTATTTATGAGTCCTGACGATTGAAGGGCATAGACAAGCTCGACCAGATCAATTTTGGCACCAGTCCATTTTAGACTAGATGGTTTGGCTCCCATTTTTGACGTAAACTCTCCCTCATTTTTCAATAGATGATCTTGAAGATATATTATTGTGCGCGTATTGCCCAAAATTTTAGCTAGCACCAAATCGTAGGATGTTGAAAAATTTGGGTCTGTGATTGCAGGGATTGAATCGAAGTGTAGACGTGGTTTATAGTTTTTCCTAGTAAAAAACTCCATGTCTCTGTTGGAAAGACCTCTAATATAATATTCATAAAATTCTCTATGTTCAGAAAAATAACGTTGATATAACTCAATTTGGGATGCGAAAAATTTACGTTTGGACTTTTGTTTGTCCATAGGCTGATATCTTTCTATATGGACAAGGTTAATATAGAACACGATGTAGCTTACGATTTCCGATTTTACTGTTTTAAAAAAAGTACACTCGTCATTAATGGAAGCGAACCCTTGCTTTAGAACCCGCATTCTCATTTCATCCAATGTTTTCTGGCAAGTTGATATTGCCATCTCACATTGAAGGAATATATTATTCTCTGTTTCATCTATAGCATCCAACGATTGCTTTAAGGTTTTGAGGTTCTCAGCATATTGTTTCATGGCAGATAATTTTACATATTATACGATAATAGATAAATTGCAATTAGTCCTCTATAACTGGCATCATTGCTAAACTACTTTGTACTTTTTTAACGCAATAGAATAAACCCCCTCAATAATTGACGGTAAATCCCTCACGCTCCTTCTTAATGAATTTATAATATGTGATATTATAAAAGATTGCTTTTGATACTCGTATTAGACAATAGTAACAGAAATGGAGGTTTTCTAAGTTTACTTGAAAATCATCTTGAACATTTGAGTTTGGTTGTTTTGGGATGTAGATTAAGTGCTGAAGCATGGATTACAGAGAACCAACCTCTTTTGATTTTTCTCAATTTAGATACTGTTGAAGATTCCTTTCTATTTTATTCGCACGCTAGATCTGTACATATTCACACTTATTTCATAGGGATTACTGCCGACCCATTATTTGGTATAAGAGCATTTAAGGAGGGTTTTTCGGATGTACTAATTACTCCGATCAGCAAATTGGAGGTTGAAAAAAGTTTGTTGAAGTTTAAAATGTATTTAAAAAACAAAGCCCCATTCATTCTCTTAAAAAACTATCGTGAACATATTTACCTAAGGCCAAAAGAAGTTCTTTATTTGAAAGGTGATAATAACACTACAGAGATTTATTTAAAGAATGGAGAGGTTGTTCATTTCTATAAAACCTTAAAGACTGTACAAACCATTCTTCCTGGGATGTTTGTTCGAATACAGAAAAGTTTTGTCATCAACACTCAACATCTCTACCACTTTGATACAGGAAAGAAAATATGCAAGTTACGAGGCGTCTCTCTTCCTTTCCCTATTTCAAAGAAGTATATTCCGCATGTGAGTTTATTGGAACAAAAATTATTACAGGTTGAAAAATAGGTTTTTCTCCCTCTACCATATCTTATTCTACTCCTACCCCTAGTTTTCCTAAACAGGTTATAATATCAAGTTAAATTAAAATACCGCATCTTAAATTAGCCTTAGGAAGTGGCTTTCCTCTGGTATTCATACTGGTTTCCTTGTGCACAATTGGATATAGTCTGTCAGAATGATGGGCCGAACATTCATATAACATTTAATCCAATTATCATGAGAAGTTCAAGTTATTTAATTGTTTCAATTTTCATTATGGGTCTTTGTATTTCTTGTACACCACAGAATATTCCGGTGGACAAAATAGAGAATAGGCCTGAAATGTTTGGTACGGGGGGCGATCAGAGCATTTACCCTGACAATGACCGGGATTAAATTATAATGATTATCTGTACAATCAAGGCATGTTCCATTCGGACAAATAACCTGTTTGATTCGGCAGTCTGTCGTATTGACTGTGTCAGCTTTCATATAGGAACAGTTATTTGACAATTTTATGTCTTATAGTCTATGTCTGCCATTAGGTTTGTACAAAGTTTAATTTAGTTTTTAAACTGATAAGAATTATAATTATTAACTCTTACAAATGCATCAAAGGCCTTTTTTTTTAAATAAAGGCTTTTGCTATTTTTATTGATCTCAATGAGTTAAGGCATGAAAAACTTGCTTCAATTGAATTGTTTTCTGGCATTTTTTGGGGTTTTGGTGAGTTGCAATCCACCCAAAGAACAGTCTATTGGTGTGGCGGAGCATGAAATAGTTGAAGCGTTTTTAATCAATGCTGGGGATTATTCTTTACCTATTGAGATTCGCATGAATTATGTTTTGTGCGCCATGGGACAAATGGAACAAGTAGATAATGACAGTTTAAAAGCTGTGGGGTTTTCACGAATAGCACGTTCGGCGATTCAATTTCCAGATTCGATTCTCTTTCTTGAGGCAAATTTCAAATCGGAAAAAATAGCAACTAAAATAAAGAGTTCGTATTTACTTGGAGATATAAAATGGAACCTTGCGGAATTTTATTTGGAGCGTCATGTCTATGATTTGGCTTTTAAATCTTATCAAGAAGCCCATGTTTATTTTGAAGAGGTTCCCCATCCTTATTATGTGGGGAAAATGCTTTACAATATGGCTTATATCAGATCTTTGATAACTGATTATACTGGTGCTGAGATTATGTTGTTCCAGGCCTTAGAAGTTTTTGAAAGATTGGAAAAGAGGCGTCAAATTTTTCAGGTATTCAATTTACTAGGTTCTATTTATGACGATTTAGGAGAGTATAATCGGGCATTGGAACATTACGAAAAAGCATTAAGGTATTTTCCGAACAATAAAGAGGGTGGAATTAAAAAAGAGGATTTACAAAATAATATAGGTTTAGTCTATCAGAAAATGGGCGATCATCGACAGGCCATTAAAACGTTTGACATGGCGTTAGAGAATAGGCTGATTTACGAAAGGAAGCCTCTTTTATATGCGCGTCTTTTGGACAATAGGGCCTTTAGTGTTTTACGATTAGAAGGTGCTAACACCAATTTATTGGAAGATTTTGAAAAGGCTTTAAATATAAGAGATAGTCTTACAGATGAGCCGGGCTTGATTATGAGTCATTTGCGATTAGCCTCCTATTTTTTGTTTCAACAAGAGATTGATCGAGCCAAACATCATGCTGAAGTTGCATATGATTTGAGTTTTAAAAAGCAGCTTTATCGAGACAAACTGGCATCGTTAAAGCTCTTATCTGAAATTGATACTTTAGGGAGCAAGAAGTATCTCAACCGATATATAGACCTCAGCAATGATCTTATATCAAAACAATCGCAAACAAGAGACAAATTTGCGCGGATTCATTTTGAAACCGACAAGTACATAAAGAAGAACGAAAGATTGGACAGAGCGAAAACATTGTTAACGATAACCATAATTGGGGTTTTAATGCTTTTTATTCTGGTGTATGTAATAATGAATCAGAGAAGTAGAAACAAGAAACTTGTATTTGAAGCATTGCAGCAAAAATCCAATGAAGAGATTTACTTATTGCGTTTACAGCAAATGAATGAAAGTGAAAAGGCGAGACGGGAGGAACGAGAGCGTATATCGGAAGAACTTCACGACAGCATTGTGGCCCAATTATTTGGAATACGTTTAAGGTGGGATTTCGCCGATGTTTGGAATAGCGAAGAGCGACTACAGCTACACAAGCAGCAACTGGAGGAACTTCAAAAGGTGGAGAATGGTATCCGGAAGATATCGCACAATCTCAACAATCATTCTATAAAGGATTCTGCCAATTTTTTGTTAAACATCCGTAAACTAATACAAGAAAAGAGCCAATTAGGAAGATTTCAATTCCATTTTGAACACTACGATGCAGCTATGTGGGAAAGTTTAGATGTATTTACCAAAGTGAATTTGCATCGAATTTTAGAGGAGGCACTTCACAATATTGTGAAACACGCAGGCGCCTCCAAAGTGAGTTTGATTTTAATGGAAATTGATGGTAAACCTAGCCTAGAATTGCGGGATAACGGGAAGGGATTTGAAGAATCGATAGGTAGAAAAGGCATCGGTATTAAGAACATGCGGTCTAGAGCGCATAAAATTGGCTGCTCCATTTCTATTAAGAAAACAGATAATGGCACACTTCTATTAATAAAATTTAAAAAATAACCACCATGAGAGAAAGAACATTTAGGATACTGTTAGTGGAGGATCACCCACTTATATTGGACGCTTATAAGCTTGCGTTCAAGGAAATCGAGAACAATAATCCTCTATGGAGATTTTATATAGCCGAGGCAAATTCCTGTGACACAGCCATGGCTATTTTCGAGTCCACCAACCCTCGAAGAGGTTTTGACTTGGTTTTTTTGGATTTAAAAATACCAGCTTCCAGAGACAAGAAAATTCTTTCGGGAGAGGATATTGGTGTTCATGTTCGGAAGAAATATCAAGACTCTAAATTAATAATCATCACCACTTTTGACAATGCTTTTCGGATTCAGAATATTTTTAGAAATATCAACCCTGAAGGGTTTTTAGTTAAGAGTGACATAACCGCAAAAATTCTTGTGAGAGCTATTTTAGATATACTTCAAGATACGCCCTATTACAGTCATACGGTACTTCAAGCTATGCGAAAGAACATAGCCAACGAGTTTTTTTTGGACGACTTAGACCGGAAGATATTATATGAACTTTCTATAGGCACTAAGACCTCAAATCTTTCAAAGATTTTACCTCTTTCCCAAGCTACTGTAGAGAGGAAAAAAAAGAACTTGAAAGAGGTTTTTGATGTTCAAGGAGATGATGACAGAGATTTGCTTGAAAGAGCAAGGGAACTTGGTTTTATATAGCACATTTATTTTTTGAGGGGTTTCACCTCAAAACAGACAGTAACACCCTCATAGAAAGCTGTGTTTCCTCTCTAACTTGTGTTCAGATTCAGTCGTGTCTGATTAAGACTGCTTAGAGACTTGAGGCGGAAGACTTGAGGCTTAAGACCGCTGAACAAGAACCAAGGGGCAAGAGCTAAAGTTTAGAAACTAAAGTCTAGAAACTAGAGTCTAGAGTCTAGAGTTTAGAATATAATGTATAGAATATAGAGTATAGATTCTAAACTAAAAGATAGAGGAAATCATGGTGATTTTGTTTGGTGCTCAATTGAATAAAAAGAGGGGCATCTTGAAAGAGCGACCCTAGGTTTTTTCAGCGGCGTTTTTAGGAAGCTTTTTGATTTAGTTGGACAATTTTGATTCATATATAAAATTTAATTCTGAAAGTATGAAAGTTCAAAATAAAAAGGAGAATTTTAGGGGATGGATAGAAGCTTCGATAGCGTATCTTTTTATACTTCTGTTTGTTTACGCCGCCGTGAGCAAGCTTTTAGATTTTGAGACATTTCGAATTCAATTAGCTCAGTCTCCCCTACTGAGTGCTTACGCTGGGATTATTGCTTGGGCGGTTCCTGGGGTTGAACTCTTAATTTCAGTATTTCTTTTGTTTTCCTGGTATAGGCGTTTGGCTCTCTACGCATGTTTTACATTGATGGTTATGTTTACCGCTTATATCTATATCATCCTCAACTTCTCTGATTTTGTGCCTTGTTCTTGTGGGGGTGTTTTGGAGAAGTTGAGCTGGGGGGAGCATTTGGTGTTTAATCTAGTTTTCATATTGTTTGCTGTACTAGCGATTTCTTTTAACAGCCACTTCAGTGTAAAAAAGAAGTTTATGATTTTAGGAGTTCTCACTTTAATTGGAATTAGCATTGTGTGGTTATTGTTTATTTTTTCTGAAAATAAGATTCATAGAAACAATGCATTTCAAAGACAATATATGCCCCATCCTATTGAAAAAGTTGGCGAATATAATCTTCTATATAACTCCTACTATATTGCTGGAATAGATAGTAATACTATTTATTTAGGTAATTATAAGGCCCCTCTTTATTTGACCAAGGTGCATCTTTCATCAAAGGAGCTGGATGAGAACTCTATATACATTAGCAATACGAATCTTCCTTTTCAGAGAGTTAGACTGGTAGTATCACCACCATACTTTTACTTAGGCGATGGGACAGTTCCTGTACTTTTTAAAGGGAAATTAGTAGATAAGTATGCTACATTATTTTATGATCAGGCTTATTTTACGCAGTATATTCTCACTAACTCTGAGAATATTGGGCTAGTAACCATTAGTAGTGAAACACAGAACACAACCTTAGCGATGGTTTATAAAGCTAATTCATATGATACTCTAGTTTTCAACAACAACATTTTAAGTAAGCAAATAGATGGGGTTTTTGACTCCGACGGGTCACTCTTATGGAATTCTAAGCATAAGAGATTTTTATATGTCTATCGTTACCGAAATAGATTTGAAGTAACTGACAACACTCTTTCCCATTTGTTTTCAAGGAAAACGATCGATACGATTTCTCAAGCCATTATTGATTTGGGTTATTATGAAAGAAGACACCAATACAAACTAGGTGCTAACACAGTTATAGTGAACAAGGCTAGTGCCACGTATGGAGACTATCTTTATATAGAGAGTGATAGATTAGGAAGGTTTGATGATGCAGACTTAACAAGAGTTTCAAGTATAATAGACGTTTACAATTTTGAAGAGGGTAGTTATGAATTTAGTTTTCACCTTTACCACGAACCTAATAAAGCCCTTAAGGAGTTCCGGGTAGTAGGAGATAAACTTACCGCAATTGTGGGAGAGACATTACAGATTTATAAGTTAAAGTCAGCGTATTTTAATTCTGGCTCTAACTCAACATATACTATGCAGTATCAGGAATAAGGCCGAACACCTGTAAGAAAAAGTAGGTCATTAATTATATTAAAACTTATATTTATGAGAAAAAAGATTTTAAAAATTGGTATGCCTTTAATGGCATTTTTATTGGCAATTGTTTTTGCTTTTGCTACGAACGTGAACTCCAAAGCGGAGAGTAGTACTCTTGTGAATGGATATATCTTTTCCAGTGATAAATGTGTGAAGCTTACTTCGCATGATTGTACTGTTGATGGTATGAATCTTTGCACCATAAATGGTCAACAGATTTTTAGCACAAAATCTGGAACTAAGTGTGAAAATCCATTGATGAGATGGTAATTTAATTAAGGGCGGGGAAGATATTAGACTTCCCCTACCCTTTTTGTTTACTTACAATATTTATCGAACCATTTTTTTATTCTATTGGATAAATATTCTCTTCTATCCATATCAATAATTACATGTCCTTCATTTTCGAAAAGTAACAACTCTGCATTTTTATTTAGCCTTCTCAAAGCTAGATAAAAGCGTATACTTTCATTAAAATTAATATGTAGATCATTTCCTCCGGTCCATAACAAAAGTGGAGTAAAAACATTTTCCACATGATGAAAGGGAGAATTATTTAAGTAGTTTTCCTTCAAATCAAAGTATGATGCTCCCATTCTCATTTGGTAGTTTTCAAAACGAAACATTTCTTCTTGACCAGATATCCAATTAATTGTATGATAAAAAGTAGGCATATCAGTAACTGCTGCGCCGGCAACAGCAGCTGCAAATCTATTTGTTTGAGTTACAATAAAAGCAGTTTCGTATCCACCGAATGAATGTCCTATTATTCCTATTCTATTTTCATCAATATTTTCTTTTTGGAGTATAAAATCTATACTTTCATTTACATATTGATTAGCAGAAAGTCCAACATTTCCTATTTCATAAGTAATATCAGGCATTAATACGAAATAACCGTCTAAAGCATAATGGGCAGGATTGAAGCCTATGCTAGAATACCAGGATATTGGGAAGAACTCGTGTATACGTTTAGTTTGTTTTTCATATACGTCCACAATCATTGGGTATTTTTTTGAACTATCGTAATTGACAGGATAGATTAAACTAACTTTTGATTTTTCTCCAGTACTCAATGTAAATGGCATAGTCACAACTTCTCCCCAATTTTTCAATGTTTGATTAGAGTTCGACTTTACCATAGTTGTAATAGTGTCGTTTGTTCTATTATATAAAATAATTTTGGGAGGCATATTATAGCTTTCTATTCTGAAAGTAAAATACCTCATATTTTCATCCCATTTAATCACATCTACTAGAAAGGGACCAAAAGCTAATTTTTTTAGTTCTTCTTTTGATTTCCATAGAAAGTATCCTGTATTTCTATTTTCATCTGTTGTTTTTAGAAGGAAACCATTTTTAAGGTTAACTGTATTTTGGTTAATTTTTTTTTGGTTTAAAAAATCAACAAAAAAATGATATGATCTATTAATTTCTCTCCCTTGCGTTAATCTATTTTTTATCTTACCATCTAGCCCTAACATCCAAACGTCGAATTCATCACAGACCAAGATTGCATTTTCTTCTTCTATCCATTTTATTCTTTTAGAGAACGGAATTTTTTTAGAGTCATTGTCATTATTTAAATCGAAAAACGATACATCAAGGTCATGGGATAGATTTATAGTTTTTTGAAAGTATATATTATAAGCCCACCAATTTTGATCTTTAAAAAAGACTATATACTTCCCTTCTGGATCAACAAAAACTTCATTTAGCTTTTGTTTTTTTAAAAACACCTGACTGTGACCAGTATTTACATTATGTAGATAGAAGTCAACATGTGGAACATATTCAAACTGTGGCTCGTAGGCTTGTTTATCATATTTTAATATTAAATCATCATTAACCTTTATTACTTCTGACAATAGGGAGTCTGTTATTTGACACACTTTATTTTCTCTGTAATTCCAAAGCCAAAGTTTAGGTTTTGGAGACAGAAGATTATTTACTTCTCTTCTAGGATATATCCACTTGTCAGAAGTTTTCCATACTTGAATTCCCTTAGATTTAAGAGTATCGATAGGGATAGATAAGGGAAGAGACTTATAATAGATCAAGTTTCCATTTTGTGATATTTCTAAGGAATTATCCACTATAGTAGCCTCAGAAATTAATTTTGAATTGACTTCAACCTTCTTATCTTTTAAACAACTGAAGCGTACGATTTTTTGTTTCTTAGCAGAGTCGTTAATTTTATATTCAAGAGC
>DATGMT010000187.1:0-5570 GCA_035307265.1 Aequorivita sp. | reverse complement strand
TCTGGTGTGCGGTGAGCAGATACTATATCTACTTCTACTTCAATATTGAATTCTTTTAAAATATCTACAGCGTCCTGCATCACTGGCAGATCGCTAGTACTTCCCATTATTATTGCTACTTTGCTCATGTTTTTTAGTTCTGTGTCAGGTCGAGCGCAGTCGAGACCTACTTGTTAAGACGAATCTTGCTTAGTATTGACCTCTCGACTGCGCTCGAGGGGACAAAGTGATTTTTAATTAATATTATTTATTTGCTGGAGTGCATGAGAGAATTATAATTTACTCACTAACAACCTCAATTGTTTTCTTAACTTCTTCCGCTATTTTTCGTGCTTTGTCCAGATCTTTATTTACTATGGTTACGTGGCCCATCTTTCTAAATGGACGCGTTTCTTTTTTACCGTAAATGTGAGGCGTTACTCCTTCCATCGCTAGTATTTTTTCTATGTTTTTATAGACAACCTGACCCGTATGTCCTTCTGAACCAACTAAATTAACCATAATTCCACCTACCTTACTTTCGGTATTACCTAAAGGTAAGTCTAAAATAGCTCTAATCTGTTGTTCAAATTGGTTGGTGTAGCTAGCTTCAATGCTGTAATGACCGCTATTGTGTGGTCTTGGCGCTACTTCGTTTACTAAAACTTCATCGTCTTCTGTTTGAAACATTTCTACAGCCAAAAGTCCGACGTGCTTAAACGACTCCGATACTTTTTCAGCTAAAGCTCTTGCTTTATTGGCAACAGCTTCGTCTATTCTCGCGGGACATATCACGTATTCTACTTGATTGGCTTCTGGATGAAACTCCATTTCAACAACTGGATACGTCTTAACTTCCCCTGAAGGGTTTCTTGCAACAATTACAGCAAGTTCATTTTTAAATGGAATTAGCTTTTCAGCTATACAAGCATCAGAAGATAGCGGGATAATATCTTCAGCATTTCTAATAACGCTTACGCCTTTTCCATCATAACCGCCAGTACAACTTTTCCATACAAATGGGAAATGCAGCTCCTTTCTTACAATGGCTTCATTTAGCTCATTTTTATCCTTGTAAATTTTGAAAGGAGAAGTAGGGATTTTATGTTCCTTATAAAACTGCTTCTGCACTCCTTTATCCTGAATATTTCGCAAGGTTGCGGCACTAGGATAAACTTTCACACCTTCGTTTTCCAGCTTTTCTAAAGCTTCCACATTTACACCTTCAATTTCAAAAGTAAGTACATCTACTTTTTTTCCGAAGTTATAAACAGTTTCAAAGTCCATTAAATCACCTTGTTGAAAGTAATCTGTCGCAATTTTGGAGGGAGCTTCATTGCTTGGGTCGAGAACGTGAGTGCGAATGTCCCACTTTCGGGTTTCGTATAACATCATTTTTCCCAATTGTCCGCCGCCAAGAATGCCGAGGGTGAAGTTGGTGGAGAAATAGTTCATAGTTGGTGTTTGTTATAAGTTGAAACTTTTACCATTGTGATGCAAAGATAGGTGTTTGAAACTGAAATTGAATTTTAACTTAGACATGAATAAAGTGGAGCAAGAACCCTTTTACGTATCTTTGAATTTATAACAATTGTTGTGTTTATAAGTCTATGATAGATTAATTTATTGAATTTCACTATATGAAAGATATGCTTCAAGAAAAGGTTGAGCTAATAAAATATACTTTTGAAGAGAGTATCCCAATGCACAAGTTTTTGGGATTGAAGATCGAATTGCTCGAAGAGAGTTTTGTTAGAATTCATGTTCCATTTAGAAAAGAATTGGTAGGAGATTTCAGAAACAACAGATGGCATGGAGGAGTAATTGCTACCGTTATGGATTCTGTGGGAGGTGTAATTGGTGCAATGCATTTTACTTCACTCCAAGATAAAATTTCTACTATCGATTTAAGAGTTGACTACCTGAGAGGTGCTGAACCTGAAGCCATTATGGTTGAAGGTAAAATAGTTCGATTTGGAAACAGAATCCTCGTTGCGCGAATGAAAGCATTTCAAAATGATCTGTTGATTGCAGAAGGAAATGGAGTCTATAATTTTGTAAGGATGAATAACCAACAAGGTGAAAACGAACTTGATTAGGTTTAAGAATAAACTTGAAAATGAATGGCTATGGAGACTAGTGCTTTAAAAGAAATAATTGCAACCGAAGTTGCTGTGGCAGTTTACTTTTCTGCTCCTAATTGTGGGGTGTGTCATGCATTAAAACCCAAAGTAGAAGCGTTGTTTTCAAAAGAATTTCCTGCTATTAAATTTGTACACGTAGAAATAGATAAATCGCCAGGGATTTCTGGTGAATATAGTGTTTTTTCTGCTCCAACTTTATTGGTGTTTTTTGAAGGAAAAGAGTTTCTAAGAAAAGTCCGACTGATGAGTATTCAAGAACTCCAAGACATAATAGAACGACCTTATAATTTGTTGTTTTGATTTATAAAAAAACTAGAATAGTCCTTCAATTGTTCCGTCTTTGTTTATAGTTATTCTTTCACTAGCAGGAATACTAGGTAGTCCAGGCATGCGCAACATATTTCCTGCAATTGGAATAATAAACCCAGCACCTGTTGCAATTTCAAATTCCCTAATATTAATGTCGAATTTTTTAGGACGACCTAACTTCTTTTGATCGTCGCTAAAGCTCTTTTCAGTCTTTGCAATACAGATTGGCAAGTCGCCATAACCCATAGTTTTAAATCTTCGTAATTGTGAAGCTGCTACTTTGCTTAATATCACATTGTCTGCTCCATAGATTGTTTTGCTAACTTTTTCCATCTTAGAAACTATACTGTCGTTTAAGTTGTAAGTGGGTTTATAGATGTTAGTGCACGAATTTGCGGCTTTAATTACTTCTTCAGCTAAATCTACACATCCTTTTCCGCCTTTTTCCCAACCATGACTTAGAGCAACTGGAATTTCTATTTTTTTACAATGTTCTTTTATAATATTTGATTCTGCTTCGGTATCAGACTTAAAGGAGTTTATAGAAACTACAATCGGTATTCCAAAGCTCTTCAAACTATCAATATGTCTATCTAAATTTGGCAGGCCTTTTTTTAGTGCTTCTGTATCTTCTTGGGTGATTTCTTTTAACGATTTTCCGCCGTGATACTTTAAGGCTCTAATAGTTGCAACTAGTACAATAGTCTTTGGAGAAACTCCAGCGGCTCTACATTTTATATTTAAAAATTTCTCAGCACCTAAATCCGATCCAAAACCTGCTTCAGTAATTGTATAGTCACTTAAAGACATGCCGGTTTTTGTAGCAATAATCGAGTTGGTTCCTTGTGCAATATTGGCAAAAGGTCCGCCGTGAATAATAGCAGGGTTTCCTTCTAATGTTTGAACGAGATTAGGTTTTATAGCATCTTTCAAAAGGACAGCCATAGCTCCTTCTGCATTTAAATTCTTAGCAAAAACCGGTCGGCCTTCCCAAGTGTCGGCTACATAAATATTTCCACATCTTTCCTTGAGATCTTCTAAATCTGATGCCATACAGAGAATGGCCATAATCTCGGATGCAGCAGTGATATTAAACCCTGTTTCTCTTGGAACACCTCCAGTTTTCCCGCCAAGTGCAACAACAATATTTCTCAATCCTCGGTCATTCATGTCCATACATCGCTTCCAAATAACAGTTCTTGGGTCTATTCCGAGACTTCTAGACTTGCTTTGTATATTGTTTTCTATAAGAGCTGAAAGAAGATTGTTGGCTTTTTCTATTGCGTGAAAATCGCCAGTAAAATGCAGGTTTATATCCTCCATGGGAATGACCTGACTCCATCCGCCTCCTGCCGCTCCTCCCTTAATTCCAAATACTGGACCTAAACTCGGTTCGCGAATAACTACAGTTGCTTTTTTGTTTAAGATATTTAAAGCGTCCACTAATCCAATGGAAGTGGTTGTCTTTCCTTCACCTGGAGGAGTAGGTGTTATAGCAGTAACTAAAACTAGATTGCTTTGCTTTATCTTCTGGTCATTTATAACGTCTAGCGAGATTTTGGCTTTACTATTTCCGTAGTACTCTAGCTTGTTTTCGGGTAAATCTAATTTCGCAGCAATATCTCTAATGTGCTTTGGTGTAACGCTTTGAGCAATCTGTATTTCCGTCATAATAAAACCGTCTTTTTATCTTGAATAAAAGTAAGACTTCAATGAATCAATTTTTATGACAACTATCATATATTAAAAAACTCTTTGATAAATCAGCGTTTTTAACACGATGTATTTAAGGAGGATAAGTGTTAAAATAGGTTTTTGCTTGATTTATTTAGAATACACATTAAGATAGATTACTTTATTATTAAGATTTATTGAAGGATTAAAGTTCAACCCTTTTATATTTCGTAATTTTACGCCTTCGTTTTTTAAATAATTAACCCAAACACATGACCAATATAATTTTGTTCGGCCCTCCAGGTGCAGGAAAAGGAACACAGGCCACGTTTCTAAAGGAAAAATATAACTTAGTACATATCTCTACAGGCGACGTATTTAGATATAATATTAAGAATGAAACGGATCTGGGAAATTTAGCAAAATCCTTTATGGCAAAGGGAAAACTAGTTCCAGATGAAATCACCATCGATATGCTTAGCAATGAAGTTGATAAGAATAACGGTGCTGAAGGTTTTATTTTTGATGGCTTTCCAAGAACCGAAGCTCAAGCAGATGCTTTAGGTCACTTAATGGACGATAAAGATAGTCAAATAGATGCAATGGTAGCATTAGAAGTTGATGATGAAGTTTTAGTGCAACGCCTTTTAGAAAGAGGAAAAACTAGTGGTCGTGCAGATGATGCCGATGAAAGTATCATCCGTAACCGAATTAAAGTTTATTATAACGAAACAGCTATACTTAAAGAGTATTACAAAAAGTTAGATAAATATTACGGCGTTGATGGTGTTGGTAGCATCGAAGAAATAACAGAACGTTTAAGTAAAGTAATAGATAGTTTATAGTCTGGCTGTGCCTAACGTAAACTAAAACAATATAATCCAAACATAAAGAAGTGACCGAAGGCAATTTTGTAGATTACGTAAAGATTCATGTAGCATCCGGAATGGGTGGTTCAGGAAGTCGGCATATGCGCAGAGAAAAATATGTTCCCAAAGGCGGCCCTGATGGTGGTGATGGTGGTCGAGGTGGACACGTAATCATAAAAGCAGATAAAAACCTTTGGACATTATATCATCTTAAGTTTAAAAGGCACTTTAGAGCAGAACACGGGCAGTCTGGCGGGAAGCAAACGAGCACGGGTGCAGATGGAGCAGATGTATATGTTGAGGTCCCGCTAGGAACGGTGGTGCGTGATAAAGAGACCAATGAAATTCTCTTTGAACTCACAGAAGACGGTGAAGAGAAAATTGTAGCTAAAGGTGGCCGTGGAGGTCGTGGAAACTCACATTTCAAAACCTCTACCAATCAAACTCCTCGCTATGCGCAACCTGGCGAAGACTTAGAGGAACGCGATCTTATCATTGAACTTAAAATATTGGCAGATGTAGGATTGGTTGGCTTTCCAAATTCAGGGAAATCGACATTGCTTTCAGTAATTACAGCTGCTAAACCAAAAATTGC
>DATGMT010000186.1:0-11426 GCA_035307265.1 Aequorivita sp. | reverse complement strand
TTAGTCCTGTTTAACGATTGGAGCGCTCGCGATATTCAAAGATGGGAATACGTGCCACTTGGACCTTTCCTTGCAAAAAACTTCGCTTCTTCTATTTCTCCGTGGATTGTTACTCTAGATGCATTGCAGCCATTTAAAGTTGAAAGTCCGAAACTTGAAAAAGAAGTCCTTCCATACTTAAGGTCGAAAGGTAAAAAGAGTTACGACATTAACTTAGAAGCCTATATTGCTCCAGAAAACGGAGAGGAAGCTAAAATATCCACTACCAATTTCAAATATATGTATTGGAATATGAGTCAGCAGTTAGCACACCACACAGTAAATGGATGTAATGTGAACAGTGGCGACATGATGGGATCTGGAACAATATCGGGCCCAACTCCAGACTCTTATGGTTCTATGCTTGAACTAACTTGGCGAGGTGAAAAACCTCTAACCCTCTCGGATGGAACAGAAAGAAAATTCATAAACGACAACGATACTGTTATTTTTAAAGGATATTGTAAAAATGACAAAGTTCGTATAGGATTCGGTGAATGTAAATCGAAGCTACTACCAGCAATCGAAAGATAATTTACATTTACTCTCAACGATTAACAAGGGACGTAATGCCAAAAGGTTTTACGTCCCTTATTTTTTAAACACTATTAAATTCTCCTATCTTTTTTAACTAATAATTCATCTTTCATTTAAAATTGGCACTTCCTTTGTACTTTTGATTTCACTAACCTAATTTCAATGTTATGAAAGCTTTTTATATTTTGATATTTACTACTGTTTTACTCTTTTCTTGTAATAGCGTAAAACGAACTCAAAAATACGTTGCTAAAGGAGATTATGACAAAGCCATATCTCTTGCTGTAAAAAAACTTCAGAAGGATAAAAACGCAAAAGAATATGATGGACATATCTATATTTTAGAAGAAGCATTTAGAAAAGCTAACGAAGAAGACCAAGATAGAATTTCACTTTTAAAAAGACAAAATAGTGAGGTTGGCAAAAGAGAGATTTACTACACCTATCTCCAAATGCAAGACCGACAGAACTTAGTCCGCCCCTTACTCCCGTTATACAGCAAAGAAATGGGAAGAAACGGGAGGTTCGAAATTGTCAATTACAAAAGCGAACTTCTTCAAGCTCAAGATGCATTTGTAAGTTCTCTTTATAGCCAAGCTTATGAGTTAATGCAACGAAATAATAAGCAAGACTATCGCAATGCCTTCAACGTATTAACTGAACTTGAAGGAATTCAACCAAATTATAGAGACACTCACAACCTAAAGGAAGAAGCACATTTTCTAGGAACTGACTTTGTTTTTGTGAAGCTAAACAATCACACTGGTCAGCTAATTCCGCATCGTTTGCAGAGAGAATTATTAGACTTTAACACCTATGGATTAGATGATTTATGGACTGAATATCACAGTCAAAAAGAAAGTGGAATTAGATACGACCTAGGGATAGATTTAAATTTTCAAGCTATTGACATTTCTCCTGAACGGATTTCAGAAAAGCAATTCACACGCAAAGAGAGAGTTAAAGATGGCTTCAACTACAGGCGTGATCGTGCGGGAAACATAGTTAAAGATAGTCTCGGCAACCCAATAAAGATTGACAAAATGATCAATGTTACAGCGGTATTAACTGTTACTACTCAACAGAAAAACGTCTTTGTTGGAGGTACAGTAATTTATAAAGATTTACATAGAAATCAACAAATTAATAACTTTCCGTTATCAACTGAGTTTGTTTTCGAAAACGTTTTCGCAACCTATCGCGGCGACAAACGTGCTTTAAGCACTGAGGACATTAAGCTTACTGAAAACAATTTTCATCCTTTCCCGAACAACGAACATATGGTTTTTGACGCCGGTACTGACATAAAAGAGCGACTAAAAGAGATTCTGAAAAAGAATTCTTTTCGATAAAGTAAAAGATTTTCGAATTAACTATTCGAGCTTAATTTACACTCAGCGATAAAGTCAATAAGAAGTTTAAACTATGGTGTGTAATTAAAAGTTCTCCCACGTTATCTCTAGTCCATCACGCACAGAAAACAAAGGATTATAACCCATCAATTTTCTTGCTTTATCGATATTAGCTAGAGAATCGCGAACATCACCTTTTCGTGGAGGTCCATATACTGCCTTTATCTCCTTTTTAGAAATCTTCTGAAGATCACTCCAAAGTGTATTAAGGCTGATTCTTTCACCAAAAGCCACGTTAAACACTTGGTTTACGGCTTCCTCACCTGCAAACATTGCTCGAATATTGGCTTGAACAGCATTTTCAACATAAGTAAAATCTCGAGTTTGTTCACCATCTCCATTAATTGTTGGAGCTTTCTCGTCTTTTAATGCTTGCATAAATAAAGGTATAACAGCTGCATAAGCTCCTGTTGGGCTTTGCTTAGGACCGAAAACATTAAAATATCTCAATCCTACTGTAGGCGTGCCATATGTTTTATAAAAAACATCGGCGTATAATTCATTTACTAACTTTGTTACAGCATAAGGAGACAATGGCTTACCTATTTTATCTTCTTGTTTTGGAAGCGTTGGACTATCTCCATAGGTGGAACTCGAAGCTGCATAAACTAAGCGTTTAACCGACTTACTTTCATTTTGAGCTACCAACATGTTTAGAAACCCTCCAACGTTTACGTCATTTGAAGTAGCTGGATCGTTTATAGAACGGGGTACAGACCCTAAAGCAGCTTGATGTGAAACATAGTCCATGTCTTGCATTGCTTTTTTACATGTCTCCAAATCACGAATATCACCCTCTATAAATTCAAAATTTGGGAGGTCTTGAAACTCCTCGATATTTTTCATAAAGCCTGTAGCAAGGTTGTCTAATACTCTCACTTTTTTGGCGTTATGTGCTAGTAAATAAGCAACAATATTAGAACCTATAAACCCAGCTCCACCAGTAACAAGAAAATTAAACTTAGAAATATCGGTAGTGTGATAGCTATTTTTATACAAAACAATTCGATTTATTAAACTAGAGAAAAGTATTCAACAATGATAGAAGTTATCTTTCATTTCTAATGACTAATTTTACCTTAGTCATTATATAAGTGCAAAGAAATAAAATTCTATGATACAAACTATTATTTTAATAAAGAAACCGTGTTGTTCGGTTCAAATTCGATGACCTCGGTAAAGGTTTAAGTTAATTGTTTCAACGCAAACTTTTTTGCACTTACAATTAAATGACAAAACCACACGCAATCAAACCAACCATTAATGACACTCATCTAAGCTCTAAAAATGAATTGTCATTTATTAAAAAATTATTTGTTGATGTAACGATAGATTACTAACTTAAAAAATTCATAGATTAAACTTTCGACATATTTTTTAGTCATAATAACAAGTTCGCAATACAAAGGTGATTGAAGAAAAAGAATTAGTAAGCGCTTTACAGACAGAGGAGGCTAAGGAAGTGGCCTTCAGTCAGCTTGTATCTAAATACAAGGAACGACTCTACTGGCAGATTCGGAATATTGTATTGGATCACGACGACGCTGACGATGTGCTACAAAACACTTTTATAAAGATTTTTAGGAATATAAATTCTTTTAAAGGTGAAAGTAAACTTCACACATGGATGTATAGAATTGCAGCGAATGAATCAATCACTTTTTTAAATAAAAAGGCCCGACAAAACAACGTCTCTATGGAAGAGGTAAAACAAAATGCCATCAACCGACTTGAAAGCGACGTATATTTTGAAGGAGATGAATTAGAACTTCATTTTCAAAAGGCAATTGCAACACTGCCAGAAAAACAACAAATGATATTCACTATGAAGTATTTTGGCGATCATACGTATGAAGAGCTTTCCGAAACACTTGGAACCTCTATTGGTGGACTGAAAAGCAGCTACCATATTGCGTCAAAAAAGATAGCCGACTATATTAAAAACAATGAAATATCGAACGACTGATCATTGGATAAAAGAAATATTTATTTGTAAATGAAACCTTCTAAACTATTGTGAGTCATATAATAAAGTGAAAAAGAACAATAACATATCAGGATTTAAAACACCTCAAAATTACTTCGATGATTTTGAAGAGCGACTCTTCCAAAGAATCGAAGAGGAGCAATTTCCAAAATCTTCTGGGTTTAAGGTGCCAGATGGCTATTTTGAAAATTTAGATGAGCAAATCTTAAAATCGGTTACTCAAAACAACAGCACAGAAAAGAAGAAAGTAATTTCGCATATTCCTAAAAAGTACTTTGGATATGCCGCTGCCATTGCAGCATGTTTATTAGTTGCAATACAGGTTTTCACATTTCAGGATGAAAACCCAAATATAGAGTCTATTCAAATTTCAATGTTGGATAAATATATAGAAGACGGGTATTTAAACATAAACCTATATGAATTGACAAACTATTTTGAAGATAGCGATATCTCGGGGTTGAATATTGATTTTGAGCTAATTCCAGAAGGAGTTTTAGAGAGTTACATCATAGAGAACATGGATGGAACTACTTTAATAAATGAAGGATTTAATCCATTTGAATAAAGCATATAACTCGATGAAATTACATTTATCTTGATTATAAGCACATGAAAAAGCTATATAAAATGAAGAAAATAATTTTTATTCTGCTAATTTCTTTCTCAACCGTTTATGCGCAAGAAGATAAGCACGAAAGAATTGCAGCCTTAAAAACTGCTTTTATTACTGAAAAGCTACAGCTAACATCTGCTGACGCCCAGAAATTCTGGCCTATTTACAATAATTTTGAACGTAGACTGCATGATTTGCGTCTCGAAAAAAGAAGTAACGTTTATAGAAAACTACGTAATTGCTGGGGCGAAATGACTGATGATGAGGCCAATGCACTTATAGACAACTACCTCCTATTAGAATTTAAAGAATTGGAGCTTCAAAAAGAAAAAACAATAGCACTTCGAAAAGTGATTTCCCCCAAAAAAATAATCAGCCTTAAAATTGCTGAAGATGACTTTAAAAAAGAATTGCTTGACAGATATCGTCACAGAAAGTCTGAAAAGAAGAACTAAGCAAAGTTAAACAAACACTATCCCCGCCTATTTTAAATTAGAAGGGCTGTCATTTGAGACAGCCCTTCTTTATTTTATGGTTCTAAGTAAATCAAACATTGATCGAGTTCAGGATTCTTTCTTACGAGTGAATCAATCCAAAGTTTCAACTCCTCTATTTCATAGGGAAGCAACCTTGTCAGTGCTTTTTGAAGTTCTTTACAGAACAAATTAACGTCAAAACTAACCTTTGAGAGTACCGCTTTGGTATAGTCAAACATTGCTCTTGCCATAGCTAATAATATTTTTTAGTTAAAGAAAGTAGTTTTTTACAATACGGTAGGATTTTTAGTTTCTAATTTGATTGAAATATACTAATTATTCCCAATCAAAACAACACTATACCATTAATTACCTCTCCCTCTTTATACAATCCTTTAAATGAATAACTTATAAAATATTTTACTCTTGTCCGATTAAAATTCAATAACCTGCCCTGAAAAGACTTTCGGTCGACTGTTTCAATCTGAACTTCCTTTTTATTCAATTAAGTATTTACGCTGCTTGCGGATACTTCGGAAATTTTCTTTCATAGTTTTACCACTCTTTAAGTGGTCAACCTATATCAGGGACGCACATAAAATCTATCGGACTTTTACTGTCCATTCAAACTCAAAAATAGAAACTATATCACCTGCTTGGTCTTTCCCTACAGATTTCATCCAACACGTTTGTCCTTCCTTAGTATCGATAGCTTTCTGTATTGTCTGCTTAATCAATTCCCCATCTTGACACTCAAAATAGATTCGGCCTTTTGCTTTCTTCAAAAACGATCCTTTATTATTTGCCACTAACATTGAAATACTTTTCCCACTTTCCTTAATTGTGGCCATAACCATAGCACCCGTACTGAGTTCGGCTGCCATTCCTTGCACTGCCCAGAATATAGATTTAAATGGATTTTGATTAATCCACCTAAACTTAACGGTAGTTACACAAGTAGTGTTTGAAATACTCTTTACTCGCACACCAGTGAAGTATGCCGATGGCAACTTTGCTAGCATGAAAGTATTAATCTTTTGAGGTGTGAGTTTCATAAGTTGTTTTTGCAATGCCGAAGATATTCATTTTATGCTAAAGTCAAACATGTTAATTTAATGTTAAATACAGTACTATGCGTTACACACTACTGTCTTTTAGATATATCTTTACATAGTCAATCACTAGTATTGATCAAAATTTGTATAAACTATGAATGAACAAGACTTTAAAAGCGCCTATAACAATAGTAAAGAACAGTTTTCAACAGCAACATTTATTCATCTATCAACCTTTATAAAATACATCTTTCCTTTTGGAAATTATATCGCCCCCATTATAATATGGACATATAACAAAGAAAAGCCGTTTGTAGATGAGCATGGTAGACAAGCCATCAACTTTCAGTTAAGTATGTTTATCTACACGTTTATTATTGGTTTAGCGTGTATTCCTTTGATGATATATTTTGCGGCTGATTTTGGCTCTATAATAGATCAATTAGAAGGAAGCTCAAGTGATTTGTCATTCAGTAGCATACGAAACATTTCAATTTTCGCATGGATATTTGGAGTGTTCCTACTCCTACTTATAGCTCAATTCTTTTTCGAACTATACGCAGTTATCAACGCCTCCATACATGCATCTAGAGGAGAACTATATCAATATCCTTTAAGCATATCGTTTATCAAGACTTTATCTCACAAAAACCAGTATAAATAATGAACGTTATTATCTGCTACTTATCGATGCTTGCAATGCAATTTTCAGTAGCATGTTTATCATCAGAGAGTGACTTACACAATAGTACACAGAGCACTAAATGCAAGAATCAAGTACAGATAAACAGCTATTCAGCTATTATAAAAACATCAAAAAGCAATCTCCCTTGTCCATTTAAAACAAGGAATATCAATAAAGATCTATCATTTAAAAAAAGGAATTAATAATTGTATAAATGAAAATCGAAAACACTAAGGCGCAAATGCGTAAAGGAATATTAGAGTTCTGTATCCTATCTATTTTAAAGGATGGTGAAGCTTATACCTCAGATATTCTTGAAGCTCTTAAAGAAGCCAAAATGATTGTGGTAGAAGGCACTATATATCCTCTACTCACTCGCTTAAAAAATGCTGGACTACTTTCCTATAGATGGGAAGAGTCTACTAGTGGCCCACCAAGAAAATATTATGAACTCACTAAAAAAGGGAAAGAATTTTTAGTCGAATTGAATCAAACCTGGAGTGAATTACAACAGGCCGTAAACAAAGTAACCAGCGAAAAATAACCACTATGAACAAAACAGTAAGTATAAACTTAGCCGGCACTTTCTTCCATATCGATGAAGACGCCTTTGCAAAACTATCTCACTACCTCGATGCGATTCGGAAATCACTAAAAGGCACTCAAGGAAGTGAAGAAATAATGCAAGATATCGAAACACGCATAGCCGAGCTCTTTTCTGAAAAAATAAAATCAAACACTCAAGTAATTAGCCTGCGTGAACTAGACGAGGTTATTGCCGTTATGGGACAGCCTGAAGATTATGAAGTAGACGAAGAAATGTTTGAAGATTCTTCTGAGTCTGAAAGCCACTCCCAATCGAGGGCAAATGCTTCACACAAACAACTCTTTCGCGATATTGACAATAAGTATGTTGGAGGAGTTTCATCTGGATTAGGACACTATTTAGGAATAGATGCTGTCTGGATTCGACTCATTTGGGTACTATTGGTAGTTGCTGGCTTAGGATCTCCAGTTCTAGTATATATATTGTTATGGATACTAGTACCTCCCGCCTTAACCACTTCAGAGAAATTAAAAATGACTGGTAAGCCTATCAACATTTCAAATATTGAACGGAAGTTCCGTGAAGGTTTCGACAATGTAGCCGACCGAGTAAAAAATGTAGACTACGATAAATATGGAAATAAAATTAAAACCGGAGCTTCTAGTTTTTTTGACAACTTATTGGAAGTAGCAAAAACACTCTTAAAAGCATTTGCAAAGTTAATCGGATTAATTATCATCATTGTAACCTTAACCACTTTAATTAGTTTGGTAATCAGTCTCTTCACCTTTGGCAGTATGGATATTTGGGGAAATTATGAGATGACAGAGTACATAACATTAATGGATTCTTCCAATGCTCCCGTTTGGCTCATAGCTACTTTAATTCTTTTTGCCGTAGGTATTCCATTTTTCCTCCTATTTGTTTTAGGATTAAAGCTTTTAATAAGCAACCTAAAATCTATGGGGTCTACAATTAAAATTCTTCTAGTTGTACTTTGGGTATTATCGATAATCGGCCTATTGATTATTGGAATCAGACAAGCAACCGAAACCGCTTATTCGGGTAATTTTATTGAGGAAAAACCTCTTAACATTCATCGTGGAGACACTTTACTTCTCACTATGAAAGCCGATAATCAATTTGGATATGACATTGGTAGAAGTAGTAAGCCAGAAATTAAATTTCAAAACGAAAATGAACGAGTAATCTACTTAAAAGATATACGGGTTGATGTGAAATCTACTTTCGATTCTATTGGAAAAATAATCATTGAAAAAAAGGCCGAAGGTAACAATCACCTGGATGCAAAGAAAAGAGCTGAAGCTATTGAATATAACTATTCGTTTCAAAACAATAGACTGAACCTTAACAGCTTCTTTCTTACCGCTCCTAAAAACAAGTATAGAGATCAAAAAGTCAAAATAACCATTTATATGCCAGAAGATGCTATTCTTTCTGCAGATGAAAATGTGAGATCATTCTATGCTTTGAGTTCAAATTTTTCAGAAATACGTAATGCTCCATCACAGTATTACAGAATCCTGAGAAATCAAATTGAATGTCTTGATTGCTCTGAAAAAGAAGTTATTAAAAAACAAACAGATACTATAAACCCAACTAAAACCGAAGGAAACTGGGAAGCAGAAGTTGAAGCAGATTTCAATCAAAAATAACAAACAACCAATACCTATAAACATGAAAACTTTAAATCTAATTATCATTCTCACATTTTCTATTGTATTGAGTTCTTGTAATATAAAAATAAATCTTGGTGAGGTTGGCAATGGGAACCTAACAACCCAAGATCGCAATATTTCGGAAGACTTTAGCGAAATTAAAAGCAGTTCTGGAATGGATGTATTTCTTACTCAAGGTGAAGAAAACAAGGTTGCTGTTGAAATAGACGAAAACCTTCAGCAATATGTTGAAACAACAGTTCTGAATGGAGTATTAAAAATTGGAACCACCGAAAACATTAAAAGTGCAAAAGCAAAAAAAGTGTACGTAACATATAAAGAGCTCGATAAAATAGAAGCTAGTAGCGGCTCGGAAGTGAAAGCTAATTCTGTTATAAAAAGTCAGAACCTTTGTTTAAAAGCAAGTAGTGGAGCAGAAATAGATCTTGTAGTGTTTTCTCAACATCTAACTGCAACTGCTAGTAGTGGCGCAGAAATAGATGTTTCAGGTAAAGCCACCTCCATTACAGCACAAGCATCAAGCGGTTCTGAAATCGACGCTAAAGAACTCTTGGTTATAAACTGTAATGCAAAAGCTTCTA
Source organism: Aequorivita sp. (assembly GCA_035307265.1). Classification (GTDB taxonomy): domain Bacteria; phylum Bacteroidota; class Bacteroidia; order Flavobacteriales; family Flavobacteriaceae; genus Aequorivita. Next base: position 1,791 of record DATGMT010000186.1, on the reverse strand, counting down.
GCGGTGCTGAAATTAGTGTTAATGTGAAGGAAAATATCGATGCAAAAGCTAGTAGTGGTGGAGATATCAAATATTACGGAAATCCAACTAAGGTCACTTCCAATAAAAGCAGCGCTGGAAGAGTTAAAAAAGCAAGTTAGTGTTATATTTACAAACAATAGCATCTGACTTAGAATTTAAAAACTCATTTGTTTTTAAATCAAAACAACCTAAACAGCAGGTTATTAAGATTTGAATTTTTCGATTTTTCGGAAGAGCGTTAAGTAGTCGATTATGAGGCAGATCTAAATGAAAAAGATAAATTACTTATGAAAAAGCTAATCCTGTTTATTACTCTCATATCACTTGCTTCTTGCAGTAATGACAATGACATAGGAGACGTTATCACCTCCGAATTTGATCGAATTTCTATATTACTACCTCAAGGAAATTGGATGGTTAACACATTAGTTGTCAACGACGAGGATTACACTTCGGATTTAGAAAGTTATATATTCAATTTTAGTGCAGACGGAACGGTTGATACTGAGATAGAATCAGAAACAAGAAGCGGTGTTTGGCATTATCAAAGCACTTCAAAATATGGAGAGCAATTAATAATTGAATTTGCAGAAAGTGATGCTCTAGGAATGATTTCTAATGCTTGGTCAATCATTTCGATATCCACCATGAAAATAGAATTATCTATTGACAATGAAAACACAGAAAACCCAAATGTATTAGTGTTCACAAAAATCGAATAAACAACCCTGTATTTTATCAGACATCGAATATTTAAAATAGTAAGTATTATTTCATCTAAATAAATTCAAAAATCACATATCTTTAATTTCTTAATCACACATTACCTACACTACACAAATCATGAGATACTTAACATACATTTTTCTTTTTTTCGGTCTTATCGCATCTGGGCAAAACGACAGTTTCAATTCTGAAGACTTAAGCATCACAAAGCTTATAGATGGAACTTTACTTATTCCCGACAACGAAAAAGAGCAACCTTTAGCTATTATTATTGGAGGAAGCGGTGCAACCGACAGGAATGGAAATCAACAAATGATGAATAATAATTCGCTGAAATTTCTTGCCGAAGGACTATACGAAAAAAACATTGCTACTTTTAGATATGACAAACGAATTGTAAAGCAAATTAGAACTGGAAATGTAGATGAAAAACAAATGCGATTTGACGATTTTATAGACGATGCAGTTGCCGTTTTGGAGTATTTCAAAAGCGATAAAAGATTTTCTAAAATATACTATATAGGTCACAGCCAAGGGTCTCTAATCGGAATGGTTGCTGCTCAAGAAGGTGCAGACGGGTTTATTTCTATTGCAGGTGCGGGACAGGAAATAGACGATGTGATTGTTGAACAACTTTCAAAACAAGCCCCGGGTCTAACCGAAAATGCTCGCGATTCATTCGACGACCTTAGAGCAAATGGCGTTTCAAACAATTACAACCCTGCTTTAGCTTCAATTTTCAGAAAGGAAATTCAACCGTTTATTTTCAGCTGGATGCAATTTGATCCTAAAGAAGAAATTGAAAAACTCAATATTCCCGTTTTGATTATAAATGGCGATAAAGACATTCAAGTTAGCGTTTCGGAAGCAGAACTACTTAAAGCTGCAAAACCAGATGCTGAATTTAAAATCATTCCTAAAATGAACCATATTTTTAAAGAGGTTGAAGGAAACGATTTAGAAAACAGCAAAACATACAACCTACACAACCTCCCTATTGTTCCTGAATTAGTTGAAACGATTTCAGATTTCATTAAAAAATAG
>DATGMT010000185.1:0-31117 GCA_035307265.1 Aequorivita sp. | reverse complement strand
TTTTCAGTTTACCCTAACCCAGCTTCAAACGGCTACGTTAATATTTCATCTAAAATAAGTGGTGAGAAAAACGTATCGATTTTTGACGTTCTTGGTAAGGAAATCATCAAAACTAAAATGCTAGGTGAAACATTAAACATTTCAGCTTTAAGTAGAGGTATTTACATCCTAAAAGTTGAACAAGGTAAAACTTCAACAACTGTAAAGTTAGTAGTGAAATAATTTTCCTTTCATTAATATTTTAAAAGCTCCCGTTTATATGGGAGCTTTTTTATTTCATTATTTTTGACACCAAACACTTCACACTATAAAATGCTTCAAGACGAGATTTTCAATATTCAAAAACCTTCCGATTTCGAAAGAATTACATTTGAAGTCTTTAAGTTTCAATATGAAAACATTGAAGTTTACCGACAGTTTTGTGATTTACTAAACACCACTCCTTCCGAAATCAAAAAGATTGAAGACATTCCATTCCTGCCTATTGAGTTTTTTAAAAGCCGAGAAATAATAGTCACTGACCAAACACCAGAAACTATTTTTACGAGTAGCGGAACCACTGGACAAATAACAAGCAAGCATTTAGTAGCTAATCTTGAAGTATATGAGAAGAGTTTTCACAAAGCATTTCGGGAGCAATACGGCAATCCGTCGGAATATGCTTTTTTAGCACTTCTTCCCTCCTATTTAGAGCGAGAGGGCTCTTCCTTGATCTATATGGTCGAACATCTAATTAAGGCTAGTAAAAACCCTCATAGTGGATTCTACTTAAATGAAATTGATGATCTAATTAATAAACTTGAATTTTTAGAAAACAGCAATCAAAAAACCATCTTGATTGGAGTTTCTTATGCCCTATTAGACCTTATTGAACTTAAAAAATTTAAGCTTAAAAACACTGTTGTAATGGAAACAGGAGGCATGAAAGGCAGAAGGAAGGAAATGATTAAAGAAGAATTGCACGGCGTTTTGAAAGAAGGATTTGGCGTTGAAAAAATTCACAGTGAATATGGAATGACCGAATTGCTTTCACAAGCTTATTCTACAGGAAATGGGATTTTTAAAACACCTGCTTGGATGAAAATTTTAACTCGAGATACAGAAGATGCACAAACCTATATTCAAGGAAAAACAGGAGGCATTAATGTCGTCGATTTAGCCAATATTTATTCCTGTGCTTTTATTGCTACTCAAGATCTTGGAAGGGTTTATGAAGACGGAACTTTCGAAATATTAGGCCGTTTTGACAACAGCGATATAAGAGGCTGTAACCTAATGGTTTTATAGGGAAATATTTAACACATTTTAAATGAAAGGAGCTGTAAGTTACCTTTCATTCGTCCGACCAAATAGTCGTGAAAAAGTGATGATTTTTCATAATTTGGTTGGTTAGTTAATTGAGAAATCCCCGGCAGTTTTTGCACGGGGATTTTTTTATCTATTCTGAATATTTCAGTTTGACTACTATATCGCTCTTATAATAAAGTAGTTTTTCTTCCCTCTTTGCAGTAAAACAAAGCGGTCGTTTATCAAGTCAGCTTCAGTTATTGTAAAACCATCAGACACTTTTTCCTTATTAACAGAAATAGAATTCTCTTTTAAAGCTCTTCTCGCTTCTCCATTCGACTTCAAAAATCCTGTTTTCTCGGCAAGTGATCCAATAATATCCATTCCAGTTTTAATGTCATTTAGTGGAACTTCAGCTTGTGGAACACCTTCAAAAACATCTAAAAAAGTATCACCATCTAAGCTTTTAAGGTCCTCAGAAGTTGAGTTTCCGAATAAAATTTCGGATGCTTTTAGTGCCTTTTCATATTCACCATTTCCATGAACAGTTGTAGTGACTTCTTGAGCCAATCGTTTTTGAAGCAAACGTAAGTGTGGAGCTTCTTGATGGTTTTTAATTAGACCTTCAATGGTTTCTCTGTCTAAGAATGTAAAAATTTTGATATACTTTTCAGCATCCTCATCGCTGCTATTTAACCAGTATTGGTAGAATCTATATGGAGAGGTTCTCTTAGCATCTAACCAAACATTTCCTCCTTCACTTTTACCAAACTTAGTTCCGTCACTCTTTGTTATCAATGGGCAAGTTAGAGCATATCCTTTTCCTCCATCCATTCTTCTAATAAGCTCTGTTCCTGTGGTGATATTTCCCCATTGATCGCTTCCTCCCATTTGGAGAGAGCAGTTATGGTTTCTATATAGATGTAAGAAATCGTATCCTTGAATTAGTTGATAACTAAACTCGGTAAATGACAAACCATCATTAGATTCGCCACTCAGACGAGATTTAACCGAATCTTTAGCCATCATATAGTTTACAGTAATGTGTTTACCTACATTTCGGATAAACTCCAAAAATGAAAACTCTTTCATCCAATCGTAGTTATTCACTAATACTGCTGAGTTTTCAGTTGTACCCGAGAAGTCCAAAAATCTTGAAAGTTGCTCTTCGATTCCTTTCAAGTACTTTTGAAGTGTTTCTTCATCGAGCAAATTTCTTTCAGCACTTTTCATCGAAGGGTCACCAATCATTCCTGTTGCTCCACCTACTAAAGCATAAGGTTTATGGCCACAGCGTTGGAAAAATGAAAGTATCATAATTGGAACCAAGTGTCCAACATGAAGCGAATCGGCGGTTGGATCGAAACCCACATAAGCAGAACGCATAGCTTCCATTAAATGTTCTTCTGTCTCTGGCATAATGTCGTGTATCATTCCACGCCATTGTAATTCTTCAACGAAATTTTTCAAACTCATTTTTTTATAACTTTTACTACGCAATTCTGACTTTAAATTACGAGCCCGCAAAGATAAGATTCTCTATTTAGAAATAGGGAGAGCATTTCAAAAAACACTTATGTATTAACTCTTTTTAAGAATTTAACATATAAATCAGGAGCATAATAGGAAGTTTAAAAAAAGAAAAGTTAGCCTATTTATAAAAAATTTCAAGTGGGTTAAATTTCAGTTTCGTTTCGATTTCCTTTTGAGTATTTTCGCAGTATGATATTAGTTACGGGTGGTACGGGAATGGTAGGTGCTCATCTCCTATATTTTCTTTTAAAGAAAGGCCTGCCTGTACGTGCTATTCACAGAAAAGACAGCAACCTATCTGCTGTAAAAAACATATTCTCTCTCTATACTTCGGATCCTAATATATATTTTGAAAAAATTGACTGGGTGGAAGCAGATATAATCGACATTCCTACTTTAACAGAGGCTTTTGAAGGTATTGAATATGTGTATCACTGCGCTGCCTTTGTAAGTTTTGACCCTAGTAAATACAGACAGTTAAAAAAAATTAACGTAGAAGGTACAGCCAACATAGTAAACCTTTGTCTAGCAAAAAGCGTTAAGAAACTATGTTACGTTAGCTCAGTATCAACCTTTGGAAAAGCAGTAAGTGGAAAGCTAATTAACGAATCTACCTCTTGGAATCCTGAAGTTAAAAACAACGTTTACTCTATCACTAAGTATGGTGCAGAAATGGAAGTCTGGCGAGGAACTCAAGAAGGCTTGGACGCTGTTATAGTCAATCCAGGCGTTATTTTAGGAATCTCACCCGACTCCGATGGAAGCGGTGCTCTTATCGACTTATGCACTAAAGGAGTTTCTTTTTATCCCTCAGGAAGCACTGGAATAGTTGATGTTCAAGATGTAGTAAAAGCAATGATTCTACTGATGGATTCTGATATAAAAACGCAGCAATACATTCTTGTAGGTGAAAACATATCGTATAAAAATTTACTCTCGCAATTCGCGTTTTTATTCGGAAACAAGCCTCCAAAACGTAAGTTACCTAAGACATTGATGCTGTTTTTAAGTAATATAGAAGGTGTTTTCCGATTTATTTTTAGAGGTGAAAGGAAGTTAGCAAAGGCTACTGTTAGGTCTATGTTTAACAATTCATTTTACGATGCATCGAAAATAAAAAACGAATTAGGTTTTGAGTTCACACCAGCTACAGAAACCATTAAAAGGATTGCTGAAAACAAAAAATCAACGTGAGTTGTTTCCCGACATCGAGTTTCCTCCCTTTTGAATAGGCGCTTTAGGAGTCGCATTGTTTTTTGTGGGGTCTAAATCACGAATACTGTCTAGCCTATTTTCAATTGCTTTAAGATTTTCTTCCACTTTCTGAAAGATATCGACATAGGTATTTATATCTGCAGCATAATAATCATTACTTCGAACAAACTGAAGGCTGTCTATACCGAATTTAGTGTAAATAAAGGAGTCTAACTTAACACCTTTAATCTCTACCGTTTTATTATCTACACTCCTTCCTGCATTTGCCAGATAGGCTTCAGTTAAAACCTCAGCCATTACATCCTTATCGATAAGGTTTTTAGGCTTTTCGGGTCGTTGCACATCTTGACATGCAACAATCATCAACGATATTATAAAAACTGCCCAGTATTTCATTTGGTGTTAAAAATCAATCTTTCGGAATTTCTCTTGCTAGCAAACTTAGTGTTTTCATAAACAACTTCTCCGTTTACCAATGTATGAGTTACTCTCGATTTAAATACAGTTCCCTCTAATGGAGACCACGCACACTTATAAAGAATGTTTTCTTTTTTCACCATCCATGGCGAATTTAGATCTACCAAAACCAAGTCTGCTTTATAACCAGGTCGGATATACCCTCGATCTTTTATTCTAAAAAGGATAGCAGGATTGTGTGCAAATTTTTCTACAATCTTTTCTAATGAGATTTTCCCTTTGTGATACATCTCCAACAGCGCTACCAAAGCGTGCTGAACCATTGGTCCACCTGAAGGAGCGTTTACATAGTTTCCTGATTTTTCTTCTTTAGTATGAGGAGCATGATCTGTAGCAATCACATCTATTCGATCATCGAGCAAAGCTTTTAGAAGTCCATCCTTATCTTTCTGGGTTTTCACTGCGGGATTCCATTTAATTTTGGTTCCCTTCGTTTTATACTCTTCATCTGTAAACCACAAATGATGAATACACACTTCCGAAGTGATTTTTTTCTGTTCAAGCGGTTTTTTATTGCTAAATAAATGTGTTTCTTTTTCAGTAGAAACATGAAAAACATGAAGTCGTGCCCCTGTTTGTTCTGCAAGTTTAATTGCTGTAGACGACGAAATATAACAAGCCTCCTCACTTCTGATTTTTGGATGAAGTTCTACAGGAATATCATCTCCATATTCAGCTTTATAGTGTGCGAGATTTTTTTGAATTGTTGCTTCATCTTCACAATGAACCGAAATCAACAAGTTTGTTTTACTAAATATATTTTTTAAAACTTCAGGATCGTCAACTAGCATATTTCCGGTAGAAGACCCTAAGAACAATTTTAGTCCTGCTACTTTTTCGGCGTCTACTTTCAAAATCTCTTCTAAATTATCATTTGTTCCACCGAACATAAATGAGTAGTTAGCCCATGAAGTTTTAGCGGCTATCTCAAACTTCTTTTCAAGTAGATCTAGAGTTGTTGTTTGTGGAACCGTATTTGGCATTTCTATAAAAGAAGTAATTCCTCCAGCAACTGCAGCTTTAGACTCCGATTCTATATCAGCTTTATGCGTTAAGCCTGGCTCTCTAAAATGAACTTGATCATCTATCATTCCTGGCATTAAGTAACATCCATCAGCGTCTATAATTTTAGTGTTTGCTGATTTTGCGCTTATAGAATGTGACACTTCAACAATCAATCCACCTTCCACTAGGACGTCACCTTTGGATATTTCTCCTTCGTTGACAATATTCGCATTTTTAATTAAGACTGTTTTCATTTTTTTGAATTGGAAACATTAAGATAGCACTGTTATTTATTATAAAAACTAATGAAAGGAATTACGATTAAATCTCTTCCGAAAGAAAACACTTTTCAATTTCATACCCAATACTCCAAAAATTGCTTCGGAAATAATGCCCGAGCTCATTTTCGACTCTCCACGGGTTCTATCAGTGAAAATTACTGGAACTTCTTTTATTTTGAAACCACTTAAATGTGCTTTGAATTTCATTTCTATTTGAAAAGCATAGCCCACAAAACGAATTTGGTCTAGGTTTATTTTTCTAAGCACCTCAGATTTATAACAAATAAATCCTGCTGTTGTATCGTGAATATCCATTCGCATAATCATTCTTACATATTTCGAAGCTAACCACGACAACAATACGCGACTCATTGGCCAATTTACCACATTCACTCCTTTCACATATCTAGAACCGATAGACATATCGAATCCTTCTTTATGACATGCATTAAACAATCTATTAAGATCATTCGGGTTATGAGAGAAATCGGCGTCCATCTCAAAAATATAATCATACCCCCGTTCGAGTGCCCATTTAAAACCTGTTATATATGCGGTTCCAAGTCCTGATTTTTCTTTTCGCTGAACTAGAAAGAGCTTCCCTGGGTAAGTATTGAAGTTATTTTCTACACACGAAGCCGTTCCATCGGGAGAATTGTCGTCAACAACAAGTACATGAAAATCGCGCTGTAATGAAAAGATGCTTTGGAGCAAACGCTCTATATTCTCTATTTCATTATAAGTGGGCACAACCACAAGCGCCTTGGACATACTCCTCGATTTTTTCGCAAATGTACTCCTTTTCAAAGAAATAGAGACACTCGAAAATTCAATACTTCCAAAGAAAGAAAATTTTAAATTGATGTACCTTTGCGCTAAATTTAGATGGGATTGGAGTATTCAATAAGAATTATAGAATCAAATGACTGGGCAACGTACCTGTTAGTCTTGTGTTTTCTACTTATTGCTCTTGCCAAGTATTTTTACCCTCGAAGATTTGACGATTTTATGATGCTGCCTGTGAACAATAAATTTTTCACCGTGCACGGAAAAGAAGATAATCTCCAGCATCCATTCAATATCATCTTTTTTGGCGTTCAAGTAATTTGCGCTACAGTATTTATAAAACTCCTTATAGAAAATACCTTTGAAGGCAGTCGAGATAATCCTTGGCTTCTTTTGCAGATTTGCGCCTTCTATTGCTTATTTGTTTTAGCAAAAATGACCATTGAAAAGATAGTTGCCAATTTATTTTCAATAGACTCCATTATAGATCATTATCTCTACCAAAAACTAAGTTATCGCAATTTTATATCGCTCTTTTTGTTTGCCGGAAGTTTAATTTTTATCTATATTTTCCCTGGACAGTATAAAGCCATGTTAGTGTTTGTCCTTGCTATACTTGCTTTAAACGTTATAACACTGCTTTACAGCTATAAAAAAAATGGAATTTTAATTGCTTCTAATTTCCTTTACTTTATTTTGTATCTTTGCGCACTTGAAATATCCCCTTATATAATACTCTATAGACTTATTATAACGGATACAAGTATTTAGAGAAAAAAATCAGGACTATCTATGAAAGTGAAAACTATTTTGGTTTCCCAACCAGAGCCTAAGATTGAAAATTCTCCCTATTTCGATTTAAGTGAAAAACAAAAAGTGAAAATTGATTTCAGACCCTTCATTCATGTTGAAGGAGTATCGGGAAAAGATGTTCGCGTTCAAAAAGTGGACTTATCGCAATACACGGCAGTTATTTTAACAAGCCGTAATTCTGTCGATCATTATTTCCGAATTGCAGAAGAATTGCGTTTCAAAGTACCAGACACTATGAAGTACTTTTGCCTAAGTGAAGCAGTTGCTTACTATCTTCAAAAGTATGTAGTGTATCGAAAAAGAAAGATTTATGTTGGCAAAAGAACTTTTCCTGAATTGGTGCCGCTAATTAAAAAGTACAAAAGCGAAAAGTTTCTTCTTCCTTCATCTGACAAATTAAAACCTGAAATACCTAAAATTCTAGATGAGTTAAAGGTTCAGTGGAAAGAAGCTACTTTCTACAAAACAGTAATTAGCGACTTGTCAGACTTGCGCGATGTGTATTACGACATTTTAGTTTTCTTTAGCCCTAGTGGTATCGAATCGCTATTAGAAAACTTCCCTGATTTTGAGCAAAACGACACTCGTATTGCTGTTTTTGGCAATACAACTGTCAAAGCTGCAACAGAGCTAGGGTTACGCGTAGACATTCAAGCTCCAACGCCAGAAACACCTTCTATGACCATGGCACTAGAGAAATATATCAAAGAAGTTAACAGTAAGAAATAAATTAAATTTCGATTAATTGCATTAAAAAAGGCTTGCTGAAAATTTCAGCAAGCCTTTTTTATTTATCTCTATTTTGAAATTAATCCAAAGCAGGTGCTCCAGCAAGAATTTCATCATTAGCATATGATTCAAATTTAGCAAAGTTCTCTCTGAAAGAATTTGACAATTCTTTAGCTTGAATATCATAAGCTTTTTTGTTTTTCCATGTTTCTCTTGGATTCAACACCTCAGTAGGCACGTTATCACAAGTTTTTGGCATCATTAGATTGAAGATTGGATGTTTCTCGAATTCAACATTTTCCAACTTCCCTTCAAGAGCAGCTGCAATCATTGCTCGAGTATATTTCAATTTCATTCTACTTCCTACACCGTAAGGACCTCCAGTCCAACCAGTATTAATCAGCCATACATTTACACCTGTTTCCTTCATTTTACTACTCAACATTTCGGCATATTTAGTAGGGTGAAGTGGCATAAACGGAGCTCCAAAACAAGCTGAGAAGTTTGGAGTTGGTTCATTAATTCCCTCTTCAGTTCCAGCTACCTTAGCAGTATATCCACTAATAAAGTGGTAAGCTGCTTGACCTGGATTCAGTTTAGAGATTGGAGGCAACACCCCAAAAGCATCAGCAGTTAAGAAGAAAATATTTTTTGGGTTGTGACCTACTGAAGGAACTTGAATGTTATTAATATGATAGATTGGGTAACTTACTCTAGTGTTTTGAGTTATAGTAGTATCGGCAAAATCCACCTCACCATTTTCATCCATTACAACATTTTCAAGAATCGCTCCTGGTTTAATCGCGTTAAAAATATCTGGCTCACTTTCTTTACATAGGTTTATAACCTTAGCATAGCATCCCCCTTCAAAATTAAAGATAGCGTTATCTGGTGCCCAAGCATGTTCATCATCACCAATTAACTTTCTCTCAGGATCTGCAGATAAAGTGGTTTTCCCTGTTCCTGAAAGTCCGAAGAAAATTGCTGTTTCACCATTCTCACCTACGTTTGCAGAACAGTGCATTGGCAATGTATTTTTATCAACTGGCATAATAAAGTTAAGAGCAGAAAAAATTCCTTTTTTTATCTCTCCTGTATATCCAGTTCCACCAATTAAAACAATTTTACGAGTGAAGTTTAAAATAGCAAAGTTATGCTGTCTTGTTCCGTCCACTTCTGGATCGGCGTGAAAGCCTGGAGCATTTACAACAAGCCACTCTGCGTCAAAAGTTTTTAACTCATCTTCCGTTGGTCTTTGGAACATATTATGAGCAAACATATTTGACCAAGGAGTTTCCGTAATTACTCGAATATTCATTCTATATCGGTCATCTGCACAAGCATAGCTGTCACGAACATAGATTTCTTTTCCCGACAAATACTTTGTTACTTTATCATAAAGGGCGTCAAACATTTGTGTTGGGAAGGGAATATTTACATTACCCCACCACACTTGGTCTCTTGTAATATCATCCTTTACAATAAATCTATCCTTAGGGGACCTTCCGGTAAACTCTCCAGTATTGACAGCAATAGCTCCACTAGAAGCTTCTTTGCCTTGTCCTTTTACTAGTATTTCATTGTGAAGTTCTTCTGAAGAAAGTTGGTACTTTACTTTTGCATTCTCAATTCCGTAATTTTCTACGGAAATCGATTTGTTTTTTTGGTTATTATCCACCATTTCTTGTTTAGATTTTGTAGAGAACAAAAATAAGAATTCTTAAATAGATTCAAGAGTTTAATAAAAAACATTTAAGTTTTCTTTAATTTTATCACCCCATAGCCCCACCTAAGCCAACCTATAATAAAGAGCAATCCTCCTATAGGTGTAATAAAACCGATTCTTCCTGCATCAAAAGACAAAATGCTATTTAACGAAAGAAGATAGATGGATCCTGAAAAAAACAAGATTCCAACAATAAAAAACCAAAAGACAATTCTCTTTAATTTCAAAGGAACAGAAACAAAACCAAGGATAACAATAGCTAAAGCGTGATACATTTGATAGCGAACACCTACTTCAAAAGTATTTAATGCATTGATCTCTACTAAATCTTTTAAACCGTGTGCTCCAAAAGCACCAATCCCGATGGTTAATGCCATCATAAACATCCCGGTAACTGCTATATTTCTGTCCAATTGATTCTGTTTTAAATCGTAGAATTAGTAATTTCGCTCTTCTTAAGTTTCAGCTTCAAAGTTAACGAAAAACTCCCAATGAGAAATATATTGATTATAGGTTCAGGACGATCAGCATCGAGTCTAACCCGTTACCTCCTAAATAAAAGTAAATCAGAAAATCTATTTTTAACTATTGCAGATATCTCCCTTGCAAATGCAGAAAAATCTGCTTCAGAACATCCAAATGCTAAAGGAATAGAACTTGACGTTTCAAATAAAAAACAAAGAAATCAAGCTATTCAAGAGAGCGATTTGGTTATTTCTATGCTTCCAGCACGCTTCCATATTAAAGTAGCGCAAGATTGCATCAAGTTTGAAAAACACTTAGTTACTGCCTCCTATATCAGCAAGGAGATGAAAGCTTTAGACAAAGACGCAAAAGCAAAAGGCTTAGTCTTCATGAACGAAATTGGCCTAGACCCTGGTATAGACCACATGAGCGCCATGCAAGTTATTGATAGAATTCGTTCAAAAGGTGGAAAAATGTTACTTTTTGAATCTTTCTGTGGTGGATTGATTGCGCCAGAAAGCGATAATAACCTGTGGAACTATAAATTCACTTGGAATCCGCGAAACGTAGTATTAGCTGGACAAGGTGGTGCAGCCGAATTTATTCAAGAAGGAAAATTTAAATACATTCCATACCACAGGCTTTTCAGAAGAACAGAATTTATAAATATTGAAGGTTTTGGAAAGTTTGAAGTATTAGCAAATAGAAACTCTCTACAATATCAATCTGTTTACGGACTGGATAATATTCTCACTCTATACAGAGGAACTATTAGAAGAGTAGGCTTTAGCAAAGCGTGGAATATGTTTGTTCAACTAGGGATGACAGACGACACTTATATTATTCCAAATTCAGAAAACTTGACATATCGCGAATTTATCAATTCATTCCTGGCCTATTCCCCAACTGATTCTGTTGAGTTAAAGCTACGTTATGCCCTAAAAATAGATCAAGATGATTTAATGTGGGAAAAACTAGAGGAGTTAGATATTTTCAATGATAAGAAAACTATTGGCATTAAGAATGCCACACCTGCAATGGCTCTTCAAAAAATATTAGAAGACAAATGGACCTTAGCCCCCGAGGATAAAGACATGATAGTCATGTATCATAAGTTTGGTTATGAGTTAGACGGAAAAAAACACCAAATAGACAGTTATATGACTTTAATAGGTGAAGATCAAACCCACACTGCTATGGCAAAAACCGTTGGTCTCCCTGTTGCAATTGCTGCTATTAAAATTCTGAATGGCGAGATAAAAACCCCAGGTGTTCAGCTTCCTATTGCAAAAGAAGTATATGAGCCTATCCTAGAGGAGCTCAGAGAAAAAGGCATTGTTTTTAGAGAGGAAGAAGTAAAGTATTTAGGTTATAATCCTGAAAATTTGAATGTAGGATAGAAGGTAGCAGATGGTAGAAAAATTAAAAAAGCCTGTGAGTTAGCAGGCTTTTTTATTGAATATTATCAAACGATAATGTATAATCTTACGTAGTAAATCGTAACTCCTTAGTCTCTTCCCAAGAAAATTGAGATGAAATAAAGCAATGTTGCCAATGAACCAAGTGCTGCAACCACATAAGTGCGTGCCGCCCATTTTAGTGCATCTTTAGCTCCATCATGTTCTTGTTGAGTAACCATGTTATTGGTTTCTAACCAAACCAAAGCTCTTTTACTTGCGTCGAATTCAACTGGAAGTGTTATAAAAGCAAAAGCCGTAGTAATAGCAAAAAGCGCAATTCCAACACCAAATATCCAAGTTCCAAAAGCAGATCCAGTAGCAAATAGGATAAGGCCAGCCATAATCACGAAATTGGACAATTTACTCGAAACACTAACTGCAGGAACAATTGTTGAACGCAATTTTAACCAACTGTATGCAGTAGCATGTTGTATTGCATGTCCACATTCATGAGCAGCAACAGCAGCTGCAGCGGCATTACGCTGCATATATACTGGTTCAGATAAGTTTACAGTTTTCTTTGTTGGGTCATAATGATCTGTCAATTGACCAGGAACTGAAATTACTTTAACATCGTGAATACCATTATCAGCTAGCATTTTTTCAGCTATCTCTTTTCCACTCATTCCATTTTGGAGGTGGATCTTGCTATACTTTTTAAACTTACTCTTCAATTGGCTGCTAACATACCAGCTCACTAAAAAGATAATACCTGCAATTAAATAATATCCTATCATCTTTATATTTTGTTTTTAGTTTTAATTTTTGTTGTTTTTCACCTTATCATCCTAACGCTATAGAAACGTTTTTAACGCTCAAACATAGAAAGTACAAAGTATTCAAAATTTAATACTGCAAATAACGTGCAAAACTTTTAACCCACAATATTTACAATTTTTCCTGGCACGATTATCACTTTTTTAGGTGTGCGGCCTTCTAAATATTGGATTGTTTTCTCATGTGCCATTACGGCAGATTCTATTTCATCCTTTGATAAATCTAAAGGTAGCTCCATCGTAAAGCGCATTTTTCCATTGAAAGAAATAGGGTATTCTTTATTGCTTTCTACCAAATGTTTTTCTTCAAACTTCGGAAATGGGACAGTAGATATACTATCTGCATGGCCTAATTTACTCCACAATTCCTCAGCTATATGAGGTGCGTAAGGAGATATCAGAATGGCTAATGGCTCTAAAATCTCTCTTGAATTACACTTTTGTGAGGTGAGTTCATTTACAGCAATCATAAAAGTTGAAACTGAAGTATTAAAGCTAAACCCTTCAATATCTTCTTCTACTTTCTTTATGGTTTTATGAAGCGTCTTCAAGCTGTCTTTAGAAGCTTCGTTTTCCGTCACAAAAAACGCCTCATTTTTACCAGAGTGATATAGTTTCCAAAGCTTTTTCAAAAATCCATTTACTCCTGTAATACCTGCGGTGTTCCATGGTTTCGATTGCTCTAAAGGACCAAGAAACATTTCATACATTCTCAATGTATCTGCCCCATATTTTTCACAAATCTCATCAGGGTTTACGACATTGTATTTGGACTTAGACATTTTTTCCACTTCGCGACCTACAATGTACTTTTCATTGTTATCTCTTGTGATTTCTAATCCATTTTCTCCTATGAAAACAGCATTTTCAAACTCCTTTTTAGACTCTATACTCTGATATAATTTGAAAACTTCCAATTCATTTGATAGATTAACATACTTTACGTCTACATGAACCGGTACAATTTTCAATTTCAATCTATCTAAAATATCACTCTTAAACGACATTTTTTCCTTAACGTGGTTAACCACTATCGTTTTAGGAGATTCACTTTTATAAATTGAATGAGAAATATACAAGCTTTTAATTTGATCGAGTAATGCTCTTAGGTCTTCCTTTTCATCTGAAGAATAGTCTTCAGGATTTTTCTCTAAGATTTCCTCAACCTGACTGTTATCTAAGTACACTCTATATGCAAAGGCACTTTCTCCTAGAATCATGCCTTGATTAATCAGCTTTTTGATTGGTTCTTCAACAGGCACTAAACCTCTATCATTTAAAAACTTCACCCAAAAACGGCTGTATAACAAATGGCCCGTAGCGTGTTCGCTTCCTCCAATATACAAATCAACACTCTTCCAATAATTCAACGCTTCTTTTGAGGCAAATACTTCGTCGCGATTAGCATCTTCCATATATCTAAAGAAATACCAACTGCTTCCCGCCCATCCAGGCATAGTATTTAGTTCTAAAGGAAAAACTGTTTTATGATCAATCAACTTATTACTAACAACTTTTAGGTTTTTCTCATCCCACGCCCAAACATCTGCACGGCCCAAAGGTGGTTCACCTGTTTCTGTAGGCAAGTACTTTTCAACTTCAGGTAAGTGAAGCGGTAAGTGTTCAACAGAGATTGCTTGTGGCATTCCATCTTTATAGTAAATCGGGAAAGGCTCGCCCCAATAGCGCTGACGACTAAATACTGCATCGCGCAATCGATAATTTATCTTGCCTTCTCCCACTCCTTTTTCTTCTAAAGCTGCAATGATTTTTTCAGTAGCTTGCTCATAACTTAAGTCGTTTAAGAATTCACTATTAGTTATGAATGTATTTTCTTTTCCAGAATAGGCTTCTTCAGAAATATCTACATCCCTAAATATATTTGGAATAGGGATATTGAAATGTTTAGCAAAATCATAATCTCGTTGATCTCCACAAGGAACACTCATTACGGCTCCCGTTCCATATCCCGCTAAAACATAGTCTCCAATCCAAATTGGTAATGACTCTCCTGTAAATGGGTGTTCAGCGTATGCGCCAGTGAAAACTCCACTTATTGTCTTAACGTCCGCCATTCGCTCACGCTCGCTTCGCTTGGCAGTTGTTTCTATATATTTTTGAACTTCTTCTTTTTGATCAGCAGTAGTTATTTTTTCTACCAACTGATGTTCTGGAGCTAAAACCATAAAACTTACACCAAAGATAGTGTCGGGTCTTGTTGTGAAGACAGGAATTCGGAAATCAGAATTCTGAACTTTAAATTCAACACTCGCACCTTTACTTCTGCCAATCCAATTGGTTTGCGAATCTTTCAACGGTTGTGGCCAATCTAGTTTTTCTAGCCCGTCAAGTAAACGTTGTGCATAAGCAGTGATACGCATACTCCATTGTTTCATTTTTTTTCGAACCACTGGAAATCCGCCACGTTCTGAAACGCCATTTACTATTTCATCATTTGCCAAAACAGTACCTAGCTCTGGGCACCAGTTCACTTCAGTTTCGGCTAAATAGGTCAGCCTGTATTTTAATAGAATTTCTTGTTTTTGAATTTCTGAAAACTCTTTCCAGTCTGAAGCTGTAAACTTTTCAGTATCCTCATCACAAGCTGCGTTTACTTTCTGGTTTCCTTCAGAGGAAAAAACAACACGCAATTCTTCTATAGAGCGCGCCTTATCCAAATCAATATCATACCAACTGTCGAAAAGTTGCAAGAAAATCCATTGTGTCCATTTATAATACTCTGGATTACTTGTTCTCACTTCTCTGCTCCAATCAAAAGAAAACCCGATTTTATCTAACTGTTCTCTATATCGAATAATATTTTCTTCGGTAGTTTTGGCTGGGTGTTGCCCGGTTTGAATAGCATATTGTTCCGCAGGAAGACCAAAAGAGTCATACCCCATTGGATGCAACACATTAAACCCTTTATGGCGTTTGTATCGCGCATAAATATCACTAGCTATATATCCTAATGGGTGGCCTACATGCAGTCCTGCTCCTGAAGGATAGGGAAACATATCGAGAACATAGTATTTTGGTTTCTCGCTGTTATTATCTGCTTTAAAAGTTTTATTATCGGCCCAATATTTTTGCCACTTTGCTTCTATTTCGTTGAAGTGATATTTGCTCATCTCCTAAATTTCTAATTTAATTTTCCAAATACTTGAAAACAGCGGCAAATTTAAGGTTTATTGCAAGAAGTGAAACCCTATTAACCATAAATTTAGCGTGTTTACAACTATAAGTCAGGTTTTTGAAAAGTTCGAAACACTTAGTTGTTATTTTTAATGCTTTAAACTACTTCAACGCCTTAAATTTTATTTGAATATAACAATTAAGAAACTTTCACCGTTGTTTAACCCAAGATGCAAAATTACTTGTATTTTTACAGGCAAATTCTCAAAACCTTATGAGTTCTTCTTTTGAAAAATATCAAAAACGCAGACTGATTTCCTCTTATTTTTCGGTGGTTATCAGTATATCGCTTGTGCTTTTTTTATTGGGCCTATTGGGTTTATTAATTTTAAACTCCCAACGGGTTGCAGATTATTTTAAAGAACAGATCGCTATTACTGTGTTTCTAAAAGATTCGGCTAAAGAAGTTGAAATCACTCAGCTTAAGCAAAGTCTTGCATTAGCCGAATACACAAAAAGTGCAGAGTTTGTTTCTAAAGAAGATGCAGCTAAAGACCACCAAGAAACTTTGGGTGAAAACTTCATTGAATATCTTGGTGAAAACCCACTTCAAAATAGCATTGACGTATACGTATTAGCAGAATACGTCACTCCTGAAAAAATGGAGGAAATCACTAGTGAATTAAAAAGCAAAGGCTTTGTTGATGACGTAATCTACGACAAACCTCTAATTGCTCAACTCACAGAAAACGTTCAAAGAATTAGTTTTTGGGTTTTAGTGATTAGTGGAATTTTTACATTTATAGCTGTTTTATTAATTAATAGTAGCATAAGGCTTTCTATTTACGCCAAGCGATTCACTATTAAAACCATGCAAATGGTAGGTGCTACAAAAAAGTTTATTCGACGACCATTTGTATGGAAAAGTGTTCGGTTCGGGATAATAGGAGCTTTTGTTGCAATGGCAGGAATGGGACTAGTTCTTTACTATTTAAATGAAAGCTTCCCTCAATTACAACTATTAAACGATCCTATTTTGCTAGCAATGCTGTTTGCTTTTATCCTTTTGATGGGAATAATCATTACATGGATTAGCACTTTTATAGCTACACAACGATTTTTAAATTTAAGAACAGACGATTTATATTATTAAATCTAAAGTTCTTTTAGGAATAATTTGAAATGAAAGATTTGAAACACAGAGACGGAACCGAAAATCCAGAGTTTATTTTCCACAGAAAAAACTATAAATTTATGTTTATAGGCATTGCATTTATTGTCTTAGGCTTTCTTCTTATGGTAGGCGGAGGCAGCGATGACCCTAATGTTTTTAATCCTGAAATTTATAGCTGGAGAAGAATTCGTCTAGCGCCTGCCCTTATTTTAATAGGTTTTGCTATTGAGGTATATGCTATATTGTTGAATCCTAATAAAAAAGAAGAAAATTAGTGGATTATCTTGACGCTATTATACTTGGGGTTATTCAAGGATTAACCGAGTTTTTACCCGTTTCATCTAGTGGACATCTTGAATTAGGAAAGGCTATTTTAGGAGACACATCTGTACCAGAAGAGAGCTTGCTTTTTACTGTAATCCTTCATGCTGCAACAGCATTAAGCACACTAGTTATTTTTAGAAAAGACATCATTCAAATCTTTGCAGGAATATTAAAGTTCGAATGGAACGAAGAAACTAAATTTGCTTTTAAGATTGTTATTTCCATGATTCCTGCGGTAATAATCGGACTCCTTTTTGAGAAAGAATTGGAATCTTTCTTTGGCGGAAGCATTGCATTTGTAGGCGCAATGTTACTAGTAACCGCAGTATTGTTGTGGTTAGCAGACCGCTCAAGAAACACTGGCAAACCAGTAACCATAAAAGATTCAATAATCATAGGTATCTCACAAGCTATAGCCATGCTTCCTGGAATTTCGAGAAGTGGAGCAACAATTTCAACCTCTGTACTTCTTGGAAATGACAAAACGAAGGCTGCAAGATTTTCATTCCTTATGGTAGTTCCTTTAATCTTAGGGAAAATAGCTAAAGACATAATCAGTGGAGATATCACTACACAAAGTACCGATTTAGGAGTTTTAGGCGCTGGTTTTATTGCAGCATTTATAAGTGGATTAGTGGCTTGTACCTGGATGATTTCACTTGTGAAAAAGAGTAAACTAAGTTATTTTTCAATCTACTGCGTGATAGTTGGTATTATTGCAATAGTAACCAGCTTTTACATGTAAATGACAGAAAAAGACTACAAAGAAGGTCAGGTAATCTTAATGGACAAGCCTCTTGAATGGACTTCATTTCAAGTGGTAAACAAGATGCGTTGGCTGATTAAGAAGCAATTCGGGATTAAGAAAATCAAGGTTGGTCACGCTGGAACTTTAGACCCTTTAGCAACTGGTCTTTTGATTATTTGCACAGGTAAATTCACTAAAAAAATTGACACCTACCAGGCTCAAGAAAAAGAGTACACTGGCACTATAACCCTTGGCGCAACCACACCTAGCTATGATTTAGAAACTGAAATTGATCAAACTTTTGACATTTCAGAAATTACTTCTGAAAAAATAAATAAAGCAACTCTACAATTTATTGGTGAAATTCAACAACAACCCCCCATCTTTTCTGCACTTAAGAAAGAAGGGAAAAAACTATATGAATTTGCTAGAAAAGGAGAAGTAGTAGACATCCCTTTTAGAACTGTATCCATTTCAAAGTTCGAGATAACTAAGATTGATTTACCAAATGTTGAGTTTAGAGTGGTTTGCAGTAAAGGAACATACATTCGCTCCTTGGCCCATGATTTTGGAAAAGCTTTAGGAAACGGCGCTCATCTTTCCGCACTTAGAAGAACTCGAATCGGCGATTTTTCGGTTGAAAACGCCATTGGAATAGAGGAGTTTGAGAAGTCCCTAACAAGTTAAAGTATCCCTAAGTACACCTCTATTAATCAAGTTTATGTGGAATTTTGCCTAAAATTTCAGTACTTGCAATAATGAATTTCCAATATTCATACCGTGCTTTTTTAATAACTTCGTTACTCACAGGATGTCTTGTGCTTTTTTTATACAGTCTGAAATTATCTAAAAATAAAGTCCAAGTACAAGAAGAAACAATTGATGTAGAGATTACTTCTGAAGATCTTCTCCTTCTAGAACAAGAACTTGCAGCTGTTACTCCTGAAGAAGTTAAAATCGAAACCAACAAAGGCTATAACGAAGCCGAAGAGTATATTTCCTCCGTTGAAAATGAAAATCAAAAGATTTCAGATATCACAGAAGGTAAACTTCAAGAGCTAGATGAAGCTATAAAAAGTTCACAAAATGAACTAAATGGAAAAGAAGGTTTAGAGAGTTCAAAAACTGGAAAAAAAGAAAAGAAGAACTTTTCTAACAGTGAAAGCAAAAGCAATAACGAAGCTGTTGTAAAGGGTGGCAATCGAAACACTACTATAAGCTATAGACTAGTCGACAGAAAAGATATAGACCTCCCAAACCCCGTTTATACGTGCTATGGTTCCGGAAAAGTTGTAATAAACATAGAAGTTGATCAATTAGGAAGGGTTAAAAAAACCTCATACAACAAAGCTGCCTCTACCACTTCTAACGCTTGCTTGATTGATGCTGCAAAAGAATACAGTGCCCAAGCTCGATTTACTGCACACGATACTCGAAAAAAACAGCTTGGAACGATTACTTTCAATTTTCCAGGTCAAAACTGAAAAAACAATTAATAAAAAACAGTTGTATGGATTCAAAATTATCACGTTGTAGCTGGTGTGGATCAGACCCTCTTTATGTTAAGTACCATGACGAAGAATGGGGTGTTCCGGTAAAAGATGACAAAACCATGTTTGAGTTTTTACTACTTGAAACCTTTCAAGCGGGCTTAAGTTGGATAACAATTCTGAGAAAGCGAGAGAATTTTAGAAAAGCTTTTGACGGATTCGATTATGAAAAAATAGCCAAATACGACCAAAACAAAATTGATTCTTTACTTCAAGATTCTGGAATAATTCGCAATAAATTAAAAGTAAATTCTGCTGTTACAAATGCAAAAGCTTTCATTGAAATTCAAAAGGAATTTGGAAGTTTTACTGAGTATATTTGGAGGTTTGTCGATGGGAAAACCATTAAAAACAATTGGAAATCCTCTAAAGAAGTTCCAGCAACCACACAAGAAAGTGATGCCCTGAGTAAAGACTTAAAGAAACGAGGATTTAAGTTTGTGGGAAGCACTGTTGTCTATGCGCATATGCAAGCAACAGGCATGGTGAATGATCATATTGAGAGCTGCTTCAGATATAGTGAAGTTTAGGAGCTTTATTTCAAAATTAAGAATTCACAACGTCTATTAATAGCGTGTTCTTCCTCAGTACAATTACCTCCACAATCCACCAATGGCTTACTTTCGCCAAAACCTTTAGACCTTAATCGAGCTCTATCAATTCCATTTTCAACTAGATATTCTAAAGTTGCATTGGCTCTTCTATTAGACAACCGAAGATTATATTCTTCTGAAGCCCTAGAGTCTGTATGAGCACCGAGTTGAATTTCCATTCTAGGGTATTTATTTAATAAATTCACTAAAACGTCTAAGGTTCTTGCCGCCTGAGGTTTTATATCCCATTTATTTAAATCGAAATAGATATTCTCCAACTCTATGTAAACAAAACCATCGTCCTTGGTTACAACTATTTCTTCAGCATCATCATACGATTCAATTTCCAATTCAATACTCAATTCTATCCTTCCGTCATCTCCGGTCCAAAACTCCTTTACTGTGGGAATATATAGATCTCTGTGTCCTTCAATAATATATTTAGTATTTGGTTTTGTATTGAAAACATACTCAGCTTTTGAACCAACTACCATAGCACCAACAAGCGAGTGATTCTCGTCATACAAAGTTACATTTGTGCCAGGCAAAAGTTCTTTACTATGCTTATCTCTAACATCTCCTTCCACGATAAATCGTCTTTTATTTAATCCCCGAGAAAACGCATAAAGATTATCTGTCCCCTCTCTATTTGAAGCTAAATATCCCTTTTGCATGTTTTCATGAAGAATAAATCCGAAGTCATCTCCACCAGAGTTAATTGTTTCCCCAAGGTTTAATGGCTTTACATATTTATTATCAATCACTGAGCTTGAGAAAATATCTAAACCACCCATTCCTTGATGCCCATCTGAAGAAAAATATAATGTTCCAAACTCATCGATAAATGGAAACTGCTCTCGATGCGGAGTATTAATAGTTTCACCAAGATTATAGGGTTCACTAAATCCTTCGCCTACTATATCGACAGAGTAAATATCAAACGAACCATAGCCTCCTGGCATATCGCTTGAAAAGTAAAGCTTTGTGCCATCCTGATTTAAAAAAGGGTGTTGAACAGAGTAAGTGTCGCTTGAAAAAGGTAATTCTTCAACATTTGTCCACTCACCATCAATCAGCTGGGCTTTAAAAATTTTAACCGTAGCTACTTTTTCATCTCCTACTTGAACCCTTTTACTATTAGTTCTTGAGAAATACATTGTTTTCCCATCTTCGGTGAAGGTAGCATTACTCTCGTGAGTATTCGTGTTTATTTTATCTGAAAAAGGCTTTACATCAATCAACTGATCATCGTTATCTACCCTCGCTTGATATAAATCTAGATAAGGTTTTCCGTTCCATTTATAAATTGGATTTTCAGCATTTCTGACTGAGGAAAAAACGACTTTGTCACCGTAAAAAGCTATGCCAAAATCACCTGTTGAATTAGCTCGAGTCATACGTTTGATATTATAAACATAAGGCACAATCTTGTTCATATTATCTATAAACTTTTGAGTATCGACTACATATCCTAAATACTCACTCATGATTTTATCTGCCTCATCATATCTCTTTAAGGATAACAATGTATGCGCATATCGAAAATACACTTCAGGCTTGACGCTATCTTTATATTGCGAAAACAGAAACGTATACGGACGTCTTGCCTGCTCCATTCGGTAATTGTAGTAATATGAATCTCCTAAATTCTGCAAAATATGTGCGTCAGATTTTAATTCTTCATACATCTTTGCTGCTTCTGCATAGGACTTTTTAGCAAACAACTTATCTGCTCTACTAACGGTAGGTCTTTGAGCCAATATTGCAGAGGGCAATAAAACTATGATAAAAAGAAAGCAAAGATTTTTCATTCTATAAATTTTAAAAGAACCTAGGTGATTTATCATATCCTTTAGACGCTGTACTTATGTCAAATAGAAGCATAATTTCATGGGTGCCCGAGTTAAATCTCCCTAAATTATTTAAGGTATGATCATAGGAGTAGCCTATTCTTAAAGGAGAAGCAACCTTCATGTTTACTAAAGCTATTATTGAATCATCGAAACGATATCCTACTCCCAATTCAAAGTTTTCATTAAATAATGCATTAACTGTCAAGTCCAAAGAAATTGGAGCTCCAGACACCATTTTATTCATGAAAGCGGGTTTAAGTTTCAGTTGATCATTTATTTGAAAAACATAGCCCCCTGTCATAAACATATGTATTTCCTGCACTCCATTAACAACCACACCACTATCCTGTTCAAGATGTTTTGACCTCAATAGGTTTGGCGCTGAAAATCCTAAATAGAATTGATCTCCAAAATAGAAAGCACCTGCGCCAATATTTGGAAAGGTTTTACTCAAATTATTTGCAAAAGCAGGGTCTGGTAGTGGGTCAGAATATACAAAACCGTCGAAGTTTGTACTGAAAAATGAGGCTCCAGCTTTTATTCCTAATGATAACTTATGAGTTTCACCTACAGGTATTACGTAGGCTATATCTGCAAAAACTTTCGTTTCTTTTACTACACCTCCAATTTCGTCGTGCATCACCGAAATTCCTCCCTCAACTCTATTTGTAATAGGTGAGTGTGCGAAAAATGTACCCGTAGTAGGCCCTCCAACAGATCCAACCCATTGTGCACGATATAACAATCCTAAATTAACCGACTCAGGATTATCTGTTGCATACGCTGGATTAAGCATACTCATATTGTACATATACTGAGTATACTGTGGATCTTGTTGAGCAAACACCATTACTCCTACCAAGAGTAAAAATGACTGGATAATATATTTTATATTTTTATATATCATTATCTTTTTCTTACAATTACCTACTTAGGTAAACTCTACCTTGCACTGGGTTTTTTCCAGCCTGATTAAAGTTGATTATATAGAAATAAACACCTACAGGAAGCTCTGAATTACCCATACGCATACCACTACTGCTAGTGCCATCCCAATCAGGACTATCTCCATTACCTTTATATAATATATTACCGTATCGATTATATATTTCCATTGTGAAGTTTGGATACAATTCTCTTAAGTTTTTTATCTCAAAGGTGTCGTTGATTCCATCTCCATTAGGTGAAAATCCATCTGGGATAATTAATTGTAAATCACAGTCAACAATTGAAACTTTAACCTCTATTCTAGTCTTACTTCCGCATCCAGATTCTGAGACAATAGATCCATAGTAAGTTTCACCGTCCACCAGTGGAGTTAGCTCTGAATACGGATTCCCATTTTCCGGAGAATCATACCAAGTTATTTGTGATACATCAATAACATTTAAACTTAAATCTGCAATTGTTGGATTATCAGCTAAACAAAACTTATTTCCTCCTAAAACCAATTGAGGCGTCTCTCCTGCTTCTACTTTAAACTGTATAGGTTGAATTGGAGAAACATTTGCGCCACAATCATTACCACTAATAAATAGATCTGTAACAGTTAATGTTGTTTGCCCAACATTACTTATTTCAACAGAAGGCACGCTAAATGAAGTGTAACCGTCGATAAATATCACCTCAACTGAACTCATATGTGAATTAGCTCCGGTTAATTCGTAGGTTATGTTATAGGGACCATCTGTAAGATAATCAGCTTCAAAAATCTCAACCTCAACTGAAGTATTTATACAAATTATATCATCTGTATACATAGTAGCACCTTCAATATTAGGGACAGTTAAAACCGTTACATCTATAAACGCAGAATCATCATCGTTACACGGAGAAGTTCCGCTAACGGTATAGGTATAAACCCCTGCTAAATCAACTTGCGGATCGAAAATACCTGTGCCACTTGAAAGAGCAGGACTCCAAACTCCATCTGTGTCAGGAGTGCCTCCTAAAACAGTGAATAAATCGATAGGACCATCTGTTTCGCATAAATCTATAAAACCGTCTAGACCTGCGTCTGCTGCAGGTGTAATTGTAATAGTTACTATTGCACTATCGTCGGCACAAGGAGAAGTTCCGCTAACGGTATAGGTATAAACCCCTGGTGGATCAACTTGTGGATCAAAAATACCTGTGCCGCTTGAAAGTGTAGGACTCCAAGTTCCACCCGAATCAGGAGTGCCTCCTAAAATTGTAAATAAGTCGATTGGATTATCTGACTCACATAAATCTAAAGAACTATCGAGACCAGCATCTGCTGCAGGTATAATTGAAACTGTTACTTCTGCACTATCATCATCGTTACAAGGTGAAGTTCCGCTAACAGTATAGGTATAAACCCCTGGTGGGTCAACTTGCGAATCGAAAATTCCTGTGCCACTTGAAAGAGCAGGACTCCAAACTCCACCTATGTCAGGAGTACCGCCTAAAACAGTGAATAAATCGATAGGACCATCTGTTTCGCATAAATCTATAAAACCGTCTAAACCGGCGTCTGCTGCAGGTGTAACAGAAACGGTTACTGTTGCACTATCATCGCCACAAAATATTGTGCTACTTGAAACATGATAAGTATATACACCAGGAGCGTCTGTAGTTGGATCAAATATCCCATTTCCACTTGAAAGTGCTGGACTCCAGGTCCCACCTATTTCTGGAGCACCTCCAAGAATTGCGAATAAGTCAACGGGAGAATCAGTCTCACACAGCTCTATACTTCCATCATTACCTGCATCGGGTTTTGAAAATACTGTAACAGTCACATTCGCTTGATCATTTCCACAAGGAGAAACTCCCTCAACTTCGTAAGTATAGACTCCTGCAGAATCAACTTGCGGGTCGAAAACACCTGTACCACTTGAAAGAGCAGGACTCCAAGTTCCACCTGAATCCGGTGTTCCTCCTAAAATAGTGAATAAATCGACAGGACTATCTGTCTCACATAAACCTAAATAACCATCAATACCTGCGTCTGCTGCAGGTGTAATTGAAATTGTTACTGTTGCACTATCATCAGCACAAGGAGATGTTCCACTAACGGTATAGTTATAAACTCCCGCTGAATCAACTTGAGGATTAAAAACACCTGTGCCGCTAGAAAGAGTAGGACTCCATTCACCTCCAGGATTAGGCGTACCTCCTAAAACCTCAAAAAGGTCTACTGGTGAATCATCCTCACAAAGATCAAGTATAGCGTCTAATCCAGCATCAGGTGCCTGAGTCAAAGTCACTATAACGTTTGCGGTATCATCACCACAGGGTGGTGTTCCAAAGACTGTATATGTATATACTCCTGGGTTATCTATAAGCGGATCATAAATCCCTGTTCCACTTGAAAGTGCTGGACTCCATGTCCCACCTACTTCTGGTGTGCCACCAAGTGAAGAAAACAAATCGATGGGGCCACTATTACTGCAAATATCTACCGTTCCATCTAAACCTGCATCAGGCATAGCCGATACGACAACAGTAACGATAGCGCTTTGACTACTACATGGTAATGAACCCGGCACCGTATAAGTGTAATCTCCCGGTGAATCAACACTTGGATCAAATAGTCCCGTTCCACTTGAAAGAGCAGGACTCCAAGTACCTCCAACATCAGGTGTGCCTCCAAGCATTGTAAAAAGATCTACAGATTCATCAGTATCACATAATTCCAATGCACTATCAGACCCTGCATCAGGCCCTTCCATTATAGTAATAGACACAGTAGATGAACTTGGATCACATAATACAGATGAACTAACAGTATATGTAAAAACATAAGGACTATCTTCGATAATCATCCCAACTATATTTACTGTACCTAAACCTCCGTTACTGGTTGGAAAAGGACCTGTCCAAACTCCATTTGAATTAGGTGTGCCTCCAAGACCATCAAAAAGATTAATTGTGTAACTATTATTAATATCATTTTCACAAACCTCAAAGCTTCCATCCTCTCCGGAGTCATTTGGAGGTGTTAATACCACAAGAACCTCAAAACGCTCAATACTTTCACAAGGAGAATCTACAGTTGTTGCATAATACGACTGTCCATCAACCAATGGAGTTGAAGTGTCTAACGGTGTTGCAGAGGTTGGAGTTTCATACCAATTATTATTGTTGTTATTCGTAACAAGATCAGCTACGGTTGGCACAGGATCTTGAGTACTACAAAATTCCTGAACACTGCTCCCTGTTGAAACTGGCACCACACCAACATTTACATACACAGCTAATCTAGATGTTCTACAACCAGTATCCGGATTAGCTTGGTCTGCATAGTATATTGTATTATCCGTTAAGACTGTTGAAGGAAGTAATGGAGCTCCGCCTGAAGGTGTATTATACCATCTAACATCATTTCCGATAGCAAACAAGTCGGAAATTGTTGCATCATTAGGGTTATCCACACAAACTCCTTGAAAGTTAAGACCAACTGGAGGGCCAACAATTGTTACAATTACATGTTCTCTGGTAGTACATACCCCTGTTGTATCGCCAGCATAATATATTCCTCCATGGGTTAAAGGTGTAGAGTTAGAAAGAGGTGTAGTTGAATTAGCAGATGAAAACCATCTCACTCCTCCTCCAGTATCATTTGCAACAAGGTCAGCAACTAATGGTGTTGGAATATTACAAAATGATTGCTCACCATCCAAAACAGTAGGGCATTGTGAATAGGAGTTTGAGGCTCCCCAAATTAACATCAAAAAAAGCACAAGCAAGTACTGCAATCTATTTAGGGGAGTCATTTTTTGCATTTTCAACTTATATTTTTCAGAAGTTAAATCTTTACTATGCCGTAATTTAAAATCTATTGGGTTTTATTCTAAACTTTTTAAATCAATTGACTTTTTCGCCTACACCATTAGATTTAAACTTAAGAATATTAACACCTAAATTGGTGTAATACCCCCAATCATTTTCTGAATAATTAAAATCTAATGTATTATATCGTGTTCTTTTTTCAATAGTCTGCTCAAAGTCTTCAGCTTGAAAAAGACGTAAAAGGGTGTCAAAAGTTATGTCGAAACCATACATAGACATTGATACTGGTTCTGAATAATACTGTTTTTTATAAAGGTCGCTAAAAACTTCTTTACTAAATGAAGCATCTATTTCTAACAAGGAAGGATACAACATATCCAATATGATAAACCGATTTATTGACACATCTGATTCACTAGGGATTAAAGAAGAATCTAATACCGCTAACTGTATTGAATAGCTAGATAATTCTCTTAATAAAGTGTTGGTAGCACTAATAAAAACATTATTTCTTTCAGAGTCAATAACCACATAGTTTTTCATGTTTTTACGGAGCGCTCCTATCAAATCTTCAGAATTAAAAGATCCATTTTTCTCCACATAAACAAATCGAGTTTTTGGATCATTTTCAACAACTGATTGTTGACTAACCGTTCTATTTTTATCACTAATAACAATTAGATTCCTATCAGCTTTTGAAACAAGATAATCTAACATTATTTGGCGCTGAGTTTTAACAGAGGGCACAGCTTCAAACAAATTGGGGCTTTCTTTATTTTCTTCCTCTTCATTGTAAGCCACAATAATTGGAATGTCTTTTTGATCAACTATAGTAGTAATATCTTTAAACCTTTCATTATAAAAAGGCAGGATTACCGCATTATATAACTTATTACCAACATTATTAGTTGTTTTCAGTTTTGATAAAAACTCATTTGAGTCTACTTCAACAATATCAAAATCAACATTCAAACCCATTGCCTTTATAGAGTCTATCGCCATTAATGCTCCTCTAAAAAAGTCTCGATTATCCTTAATAAAATCACTTAAGTCATCTCCTTCCATGCCATCTTCACTAAATTTATTTTCTGAAAATGGCAGGCAAAACAGTAGACTTCTTTTTTTATTAAAAATTAATGTTTGTGTTAAGCTTGAGTAGTTTAAAGATGTTTCAGGCACTGCATGTATTTCAGTATTATCAATATTTTTATAAACAGATGATGAAGGCATCTTTATGTTCATCCCTGCTTGTACCGATACAGACAATTTTGGATTTAAAGCCTTAAATTCCTCAATACTCATACCAGCCCTTCTAGATAGTCCATATAGAGTTTCACCAGGTTGTATTGTGTAAAACTCATAACTGACAGTAGAATTCTTAAGGTTCTTATCTCCCAAACTCTCAGGCTTTTGAACGTGGTTCGGCTGGGTATTTGCTAAATTATTGTTAGGATGCTCTACAACGTTAGAAGTTGTGTTTTCATTTGAATTTGAATGAACTAGCCTTTCTGATTTATATAAAGTTTCAGACGAATTCTTAGGGAGTGATAAAACCTGACCTGTTAATAACCCTAGAACAATCTGTGGATTAGCTTTTTCTAACTGTGTTATTGTGACTCCAAATCTCTTTGAAAGCGAATACTTTGTATCGCCACTCTTAACTGTATAAGTTTCAACATCTTGGTCTATGTGTGAATTAACGAAGTTATCTTCAAGCACCAACCTCTGCCCAACTTTAAGAACAGGTACTATATGAGGATTTTGAGCTTCTAGTTCTGCTATACTAATATGGAACTTGTGCGAAAGACTATATTTTGTATCACCAGACTTTACTATATACGTAACCTTTGCAGCAGATATTGGGATGATTATCACGTCATCGACGCTTAATTTATCTGTCAAGTCAGGATTAAGTTCTTTTATGTCTTCTTCAGATAAGTTGTAAAGTTGAGCAATGTCAGCAAGAGTTTCACCGCCATCAACTTTGTGAACTAACGTATTCTCCTGTGCATTTCCGGTAAGAAAAAACAAACAAATGGCAAACCAAGTGGGAATAATTTGCTTCATAAACTGTGTTACTTATAAAACCTACATAGAAACTTAAAAATATTATTGTATTAAACTTAAATACAGACAAACAAAATCAACAACTAAATAAGCCGATTGGTTTTAGGCTAATATATCAATATCTTATTAAAAGGACAACGGGATTGAGTCTTATTTTATCCCATATGGGATAAATAAGAATGTCTTATAGAGAATGCCACATACTGAATTATCTCAAAAAAACGGCTATACTATTATCTAGGCCACTAATTATTTAACACTTCCAAAAACAACCACCTATCCAACTGTTTTATCTAAATTGAAATAATTTCTAAGAAAGTACTCCTATCGATTTTCTCGGCGCCTAAACTCTCCAAATGTGGATTGTAAACTTGACAATCTATGAGTTTATAATCTAAGTCTTGAACACATTTTGAAAGGTAATAAAATGCAACTTTTGAAGCATCACTCACCAAACTAAACATGCTTTCACCACAAAAAACTCTCTTTTCGGGCAAGTCAACACCATACAATCCACCTACAAGTTTACTGCCATCCCACACCTCTACTGACAAAGCTTTTCCAGCTTCATGAAGCTCTATATAAGCTTTTATCATTTCAGAGGTTATCCAAGTTCCATGTTGCCCTTTTCTTTTTATAGAAGCACAATTCTCTATAACCTCCTTAAAGTTTTGGTTGACAGAAATCTTAAACTTTTCACTTCTCAAAGTTTTTCGCAAGCTTTTTGAAACTTTAAATTTCCTTGGATATAGAACCATACGTGGGTCTGGACTCCACCACAAGAGTGGCTGAGTTTCATCATACCAAGGAAAAACACCCGAATTATACGCAAGCAATAATCTTGAAATCGAAAGATCACCTCCAATAGCCAATAGTCCATCTGCATTCGCTTTATTGGGATGAGGAAACCAAAGTTTATCTGAAAGAGTAGTCAGCACTTAATTAGTTTTAAAGATTAAAATTAAAAAAAGCCCCGAGAAATTAAGATTCTTCGAGGCTTTAATGTCTATTAAAACTTAGACAAGTTATTTCTTAAAACGGTAGATCATCATGATCATCCTCATTAATATCATTGGTCGACTCAAACGCTTCAGCAGGAGGCATTGGAGGCATATCTCCACTTACTGGAGCCTGTGCTAAACTTTCAATCCTCCATCCTTGTAAGCTATTAAAGTACTTTGTTTCACCCTGTGGATTTACCCACTCTCTTCCTCGAATATTAATACTTACTTTCACTTCTTGCCCCACTTGATACTGATTTAATAATTCAGTTTTATCCTGCACAAATTCAATCATTATCACTTGTGGATACTGTTCTTCAGTTGTGATAACTAATTCACGTTTTCTAAACCCATTACTTCCATAGGTTTTAGTTTCATCTATTAACTTTATTCTTCCTTGTAATTCCATTCTAAAATATATAAATCGTTACTGTAAAATTATTATTCTTTTTTATTCATTTGCCAATAAAAGCTTCCATGCTTCATCTACTCTTCCTTCAGATAAAAACTCTTGAGCTTTCTTATGAACATGATTTTCATTCCCTTTCTCAATCAACTCTTTAAGCTCACTGAAAGCATTTATAAATATATCTATTTCTTCTGAATTTGGAAGATTTTCTACATTCCCCAATATCCCCAAATCATTTCCCGTTAACACCTTACTATTTCGAACATTCTTTGGAAGAGCATCCACGCCAATTCCTAAAGTGGTTAATGGCTTTGGCACTTTAAAAAGTCCAGATTTAGCTCGCGAATACCACGGTCCTCCAAGGCGGGACACTGTATCAATCTTAAAAGGATCTATCGAACCATTTTCATCTAATATACTTTCTTTAATATGGATTTTCACCACTTCACAAACAACCAAATTACCTGCTCCTCCTTCTTTACCTAGTGAAATCACTTCATTCACCTTACACTCTATTTGAACAGGAGCTTCAGCTACTCTTGGAGGCTTAACCATATCAGAAGGCAATTGACTAAACCCTGCTTTTGTGAATTCATTTACATTTTTAGCATAATCTGTAGAAGCCAATGAAGTTTGTTGAACCATGTCAAAACTCACAATATTGATAACAACTTCAGGTACCTCAAGAACATTTTCATAAGTGTGTTTCGTAGTGTTATCACGACCTCTCCTAGCAGGTGAAAAAACCAAAATTGGAGGCCTTGCACTAAAGACATTAAAAAAACTAAAAGGAGCTAAATTTATATTCCCTTGCTTGTCTACAGTACTTGCAAAAGCAATAGGTCTTGGCGAAACTGCGCCTAACAAATAACCGTGCAATTTTGCTGTAGATACGTCTTGTGGAGTGATTGAAATCATAGATTGCAAATGTACCCAAAAGATTACAGCTTCAAAA
>DATGMT010000184.1:0-8669 GCA_035307265.1 Aequorivita sp. | reverse complement strand
TTAACTTCACTAGTGGAAAAAGTCTTTATACATATTTCTCTTTAGCAGTTGATCTTTTCAATGATGGAAAGATGGAGCTGCAAGAGATTTTCCAACTTTACGACGTTGTTACAACTAAAATTGATACTGAAAAAAACAATTTAGCTCAAAAACTTACTCCTTTAATGGATAAAGAAGAAAATGGGACTGAAATGAGCAGTAAAGAGCAACGTGCAAAACGAGTGTACGAAAACAACTTAGGTGTTTATGCAACAGTTGAAAGCAGCGTTAATGGTAAATTAGGTCAACTTGCAGACTGTGAAAACCTAATCCCGTTTTACGAAAAAGATTATGAAAGCAAAAAAGACGATATCGACTGGATTAAAGCAGCGAGTAACAGACTTGATGCTAAAGAATGTGAAAGTCCACTTTCTACTAAACTAGCTATTAGATTACATGAGTTAGAGCCTAGTTCAACTTCTGCATACTTATTAGGGAAGCAAGCTGAACTTGAAGGGAAGTCTTCAACTGCACTACAGTATTTTAATGAAGCTGCAGATTTAGAAACAGACAACTCTAAAAAGTCTAGAATTTACTATAGCATTGCCGAAAACTACCGTAAGAAAGGAAGTTTCTCAAGTGCTCGCACATACTACAACAAGATGCTTGAAGTTAGACCATCTGCTGGAATTGCTTACTATAAGATCGGAACTATGTATGCCGAAAGCGCCAACACATGTGGAACTACTGTATTTGAAAAAAGAGCTATGAATTGGTTAGCTGCTGACATGATGGATAAAGCTGCACGTGTTGACGGTACTATTGCAGGAAATGCAAAAGCAGCTGCTAAAAGCTATAGACAAAGAGCTCCACAAAAAACTGATATCTTTAGCGAAGGCATGGCTGGAAAAACCATCATCTTCAATTGTTGGGTTGGTGGAAGCGTGAAGGTTCCTAATCTTTAAAGATGAATAATAACATACATATGTTTAAAAGCGTGATGGCTCTATTGATTGCCGTCACGCTTTTTGCATGTGAAGGTAATTATCAAAACGTAAAAAAACTTAACCTTTCTGATGGCGAACCAATTGCAGTAGGGAAAAACGTCAACTTTAAATATACTGAGAACACCGATTACAGTAATACAGATACTGCAAGGTTAATCACAAACCTATTGGCAGAAAAGCTATTAGACTTTTCAAATTTAGAGTTCTCCTACAAGGAATTCCCAAATGGTATAGAAGTACATTTTTGGAACGAAGAAGGAAAAAAAAGCACAGTAAACTCTGATTACGCAATCCAATATGACAACACCGGCCTAGTAGACCTTAGAGAAAACGTTGTAATAGTTACAGCAGATAGCGTAACTCTAGTAGCACAACAACTCTATTGGGATCAAAAAAACAAATGGGTTTTTACAGACCAACCCTACAAAATAAAATTCAAGGACGGTTCCTATAATGAAGGAGCTAGATTTGATGGGAACCAAGATTTCACTATCTTTCTATCTAGAAAAAATCAAGGTGTCCAACTAATAGATAAAAACGAAATAAACCATGGCGAATAAAATATATAAACTTTTTGAATACTTTTATTTAATAGTAGCCGTTTTCTTCAGCTACGAAACCATAAATAATTGGACTGAAAATAGAGATCGAGCATACCTCTACCTTTTTTTTGTAGCAATTGCTATCTTTATGTTTTTCTTTAGAAGAAAATTTCGAAAGAAAATGGAAGACCGATCTGAATAGTAATTGAGCTTAAAAATCATATTGTTTCAGATATACTTCCAAAACACAAGCTTTTATTTATTTAGAATTGAAGCTTATATCCGGAATTCTTAATCGATAAATGGATTACAGTATCATTGTAATATTAGTTATGCTTCTCCTTTCCGCATTTTTTTCGGGAATGGAGATTGCTTATGTTTCTTCAAACAAAATCCACATAGAGATTGAAAAGAAACAAAACAGTTTCTTGGCGAGCGTTCTTAAGCGAATAACAAAGCGCCCTTCAAAGTTTATTGCCACAATGCTCGTTGGAAATAACATTGCTTTAGTTATTTACGGTTTTTTTATGGGAGATTTGCTAATGCAATACATTCCACTCACAGGATTTTCTGGCCTGCTTATCCAAACCGTAATATCAACTATAATCATCCTCCTAACCGCAGAGTTTCTTCCAAAAGTATTTTTTCAAATCTATGCTAACAACTTAGTAAAAGTGTTTGCTGTACCAGCCTACATGTTTTATATCTTGTTTTCTCTAATTTCAGAATTCGTAATATGGATTTCAGATTTAGTTCTAAAGTTTGTATTTAAATCAGAAGGAGATACAGTACAATTGAGTTTTAGCAAGCTGGAACTAGGTAATTATATTTCTGAACAGATGGAAATTGCCGAAACAAAAGAAGAAATGGATTCGGAAATTCAAATATTTCAGAATGCATTAGACTTTTCAGAAATAAAAACAAGAGAAGCAATGATTCCACGAACTGAAATCGTTGCAGTAGACATAAACACAACACCTAAAGAACTCGTTAAAATCTTCACAGAAAGTGGTCTTTCAAAAATATTAGTTTACAACGAGAATATAGATGATATTCTAGGGTACATTCACTCTTTTGAACTTTTCAAAAAACCAAATACCATCAAAAGCATTTTAATGCCTGTAGTATTTGTTCCTGAAACAATGTTAGCTAAAGACGTTTTAAACATTTTAAGCAAAAAAAGAAAAAGTATTGCTGTTGTAATTGACGAATACGGAGGAACTAGTGGAATTATTACGGTTGAAGATATTATAGAAGAGCTTTTTGGAGAAATAGAAGACGAACATGACAGCGTTGAACTTATAGAAGAAAAATTAGGCGAGAACAACTATAGGTTCTCAGCAAGATTAGAAGTAGATTACCTCAACGAAGAGTATGATTTAAACCTAGATGACAGTGAGAACTACGAGACTTTAGGTGGATTAATTGTCAACTTCACAGAGGAGATTCCTGAACAAGGTGAAAGTGTTCGTATTGATAATTTCTTGTTTACTATTTTGGAGGTATCAAGCACTAAAATTGAATTAGTTGAACTGAAAGTGTTAGAAGACAATTAGATTTTCACTACTCATTTATTTTTTTACGATTAACTTTTTTATTAATGGTGGGAAAATGCTATTTTCGCCCCCTGAATAATCCTAAAAAAACCTTAAAAGTTCCTTTTTAGATTATTTTAAAAATAGTGATTTACAACCAAAAGAGCTTCCCTTCCAATATTGGAGAGTGGAAAAGAATAAATTTGAACATCAAATGGCAATCTTAAACAGCATTAGACAAAGAGGGATATTCCTTATCCTTATTATCGCATTGGCGCTTTTCGCCTTTATCTTAAGTGATATTTTGACTTCGGGCAATACAGGCCCAAAAGGTCAGAATAATATTGCAACAATAAACGGTATCGACATTCCTAGACAGAGCTTTATGGAAGAAGTTGAAGCTACACAGCGCAACATGGGCCCTAATGCCAATGCTACTCAAGCTATGAATATGGTTTGGCAAAGAGAATTGCGTAAAGTAATCCTTGAAGAGCAAATAGAAAAAGCAGGTATTAAGGTTGAAAAATCACAACTTGACAAAGCTTTAAAGACTACTTTGGCTAACAACCCAACTTTCTTAAACGAAGCTGGACAAGTAGACGACGGTAGAATCCAAGAATATATTGCTAGTATTAAAGCTTCATCTCCACAAATGTACAATCAGTGGATACAGTTTGAAGAAGAACTATCTCAAAACATAAAGCAAGAAACTTACTTCAACCTTATAAAAGGTGGAATGAGAAGTAGCATCGCTGAAGCTGAGCAAGACTATCACTTTCAAAACGACAACATTAACTTGAACTATTTATTGATTCCTTATAGCACAATCAATGATGAAGACATTACTATTTCAGATAGCGAAATACAAAAATATATTTCAGCTCGTCCAAATGAATTTGAAGCAGATGAAAGTGCAGATATTGAATACGTTCTTTTTGCAGAAGAGCCATCAGAAAGCGACATTGAAGAAGCACGTTTAGCTACCGCTTCTCTTCTAAACCCAAGAGTTGAATACAATCGCTCAACAAAAACAAACGACAGCGTTCCTGGCTTTAAAAACGCTGAAAACTACGAAGAGTTTGTAAACACTCACTCTGAAGTTCCTTTTTATGAACAATGGTTCTTCCAAAAAGATCTTCCTACTTCAATTGCTGAAGATTTAATCAACACAAATAAAGGTGACGTTTACGGTCCTTATCAAATAGAAAACACTTACAACTTAAGTAAAGTAATAGACACCAAAAAAATGCCAGACTCTTCGGCTTCTAAACACATTCTTGTTAGATATGCAGGTACATTACGTGCTCCTGAAGACATTACTCGCACAAAAGAAGAGGCTCAAAAATTAGCCGACAGTTTACTTGCTGTGGTTAAAAGAGATAAATCTAAATTTGCTGACTTAGCTGAAGAATTCTCAGATGATAGTTCTAAAAGCAATGGTGGAGATCTTGGAACTTCTACTCCAGGTAGAATGGTGGCGCCTTTCAACGACTTCATTTTCGAAAATCCTGAAGGAACACTTGGCGTAGTTGAAACAGATTTCGGTTTCCACGTTATAGAGGTAGGTGAACAATCTGAACCAAAAACAGCTGTAAAATTAGCTACAATTACAAAACAGATTGAGCCTTCTGATCAAACCATGAATGATATTTTCTCTAACGCTTCAAAATTTGAAGTAGCTGTTTCAAAAGGTGATTTCACTGAAATTGCTAAAGAACAAAACTTAGAGGTTCGACCAGTTAACAAAATTGGTCCAATGGATGCAACTATTCCAGGTATTGAAAATAACAGAACTATAGTAAACTGGGCTTTTAACAAAGACACAAAAATTGGAGACACAAAGAGATTTAGTATAAACGATGGATATGTTATTGCACGTCTAACTCGTAAAAATCAAAAAGGTCTTATGTCTGTTGCAGATGCTTCTCCAAAAGTTAAACCAATCTTGGTGAAAGAGAAGAAGGCACAGAAAATTAGAGAAACTATCTCTGGTAAAACTATTGATGAAGTAGCAAAAGAAAAAGCTATTGGTTTAAAACCTGCTACAAATGTAAGCATGGCGAATCCAACTATAGGTTCAGCTAAAGAGCCTAAAGTTGTGGGTCACGCATTTGGAACTAAAGCTGGTGAAACTACTTCGCCAATTGATGGCAATGAAGGTGTGTATATGGTAAAGGTTACAGCATTCAATCCAGCACCTAAAATGGATTCCTACGTTAACCAAGCAAACCAATTAAGTAACAAGAATACACCAAGCGCACCAAACAAAGTGTTTGAGGCACTTAAAAAGAAAGCCGATATAAAAGATCATCGCGCAAACTTTTATTAAGAGATAATTCTACGAAAATTTATAAAAGCCTTGTTCCTTCACGAACAAGGCTTTTTGCTTTAAAAATCTTTGTAAATTGTAATCCATTAAAACCTCTACTTAAAAGTAAACGTTTACCACTTTATAAAATAACAATCATGGACAATAAAGAACTTCTTCAATCTATAACCAAAAAGTATAAAGACCTCGGTGAAAATCCCGAAACATATTTTAACGGACTTCTACAGACCAAACCTATCACCTATTGGGATTATATACAAACAGACACACTACTCAGCCTACAAAAAACTAGAACAGACCACAAAGATGAGAAAATATTTGTCATGTATCATCAAGTAACGGAGTTAACCTTAAAGATGATGATTCATGAAATTAAACAACTTTCAGAAGGTGAAAATCTACCGGAAGAAGTTTGGATAACTAAGCTAGATCGCCTAAAACGATACACTCGCATGCTAATAACTTCTTTTGATATTATGAAAGACGGAATGAGTTATGAAGAGTATAACATATTTCGATCGGCGCTTACACCCGCAAGTGGATTTCAAAGTGCACAATTTAGAATTTTAGAATTATACACAACTCGACTTCAAAATCTAATCAATTCAGAAGGGAGAAAACGCCTTCCTGAAAACCCAAATTCTGACGATTACTTTAAAAATATTTATTGGAAAGATGCAGGCTTAAATCATAAGACAGGTGAAATGACCCTAACACTTCGTCTGTTTGTTGAAAAGTATGAAAAAGATTTTAAACGATTAGCTGAAGAAGTGAAAGGCAAAACTCTTGAAGAACGAATTGCTCAAATGAAAAATCCTTCGGAAGCATTAAAAGAGAAACTCAAGCAATTTGACCACTTCTACAATGTTGCTTGGCCTTTAGTTCATTTAGATACTGCTCAACACTTCTTAGACAAAAAAGGAGAAGAAAAAGCAGCAACAGGTGGTTCAGAGTGGAAAAAGTATTTACACCCAAAATACCAACAGCGCAAATTTTTCCCAGATTTGTGGAGTGCTTCAGAATTAGAAACTTGGGGAGAATAGATTCTTAAAAAGTGTCAGCAGTAAAATCAGCCATACGAAAATGGACATCAAAATAAAGCGCATCTACAACAAAGCTGAAGAAAGCGACGGAACCCGTGTTCTTGTTGATAGGCTATGGCCTCGTGGTATGAGTAAAGAAGAAGCTAAATTAGACCACTGGATGAAGGAAATTGCACCTTCAACAGAGCTTCGAAAATGGTATGACCATCAAGTAAGCCGATTTGGTGAGTTCTCAAAAAGATATAAGAAAGAGCTCGATGCAAATCCAGACCATATAAAGAAACTATTACAGCAAGCTAAAGACAAAAGACTGACACTTCTATTTGGAGCAAAGGATGAGGAGCACAATCAAGCCGTAGTTCTTAAAGAATTTCTTGAAAGCCAATAAAATATTTTCCATCTTAAATTTTAATAACACTTGTTATAAACAAATGAAATACTTTATAGCAATTCTATTTTTTATATCATCACTTAATGCCTCTTCACAAATTCTGAATGCCGAATCTTTAAGAAAGGTAACTGACACTTCTGGGTTTTCGGGCTCGGCTAGTTTAAATTTCTCATTAAAGCGCGATTTAAATCATTATTTAGGATTTAGCAGTTCAACTCATGTTCAGTATAAAATGAATAGGAATTTAGTGATTTGGAAAAATGACATAGAATTAAAAAGCATTGAAAGCAATAGCTTTGAAAACGCAGGAATTACACATTTGCGATATAATTATCGCTTCCATCCACATATTGCTTGGGAAGTTTTCAGTCAGGCTCAATACAATAAAGTTTCTAAAATTACATTCCGTGGATTAATTGGAACAGGGCCTCGTTTTAAATTAACAACCAGCGAAAACTACAAGTTCTATCTCGGAACTCACATTATGTATGAACAAGAAGAGCTAGATGACGACGTTACGTTCATTCAACGAGATTTTAGGGGCACTTCATACCTTTCTTTCAGTATGTACCCCACTCCCACCATTACAATCAGTAGCACTACTTATTATCAACCATTGTTGAGAAAGTTTTCTGATTACCGGATTTCAAGTCAAACTTCAATGTTAATTGAAATGTTTAAGAACTTCTCATTTAAAACAACTTATACATTTACTTATGACCGTTATCCTGCAGTAGGTATTCCTACTTCACAGTATAACCTTACAAGTGGGATAGTCTATTCTTTTGATTAAGAAGCTAAACTTTTGTAAGTTACTATGGATTTGAGAGACTATGAGAATACCTTTGTTTAATCCATTTCAAATAAATTCAAGTTTCACAATAAAAACCACCACTTATATGTCAGCAAATAATTATTATGATAAATCCGATTTAAGAAAATTTGGAAATATTACAGAATGGAACAAAGAACTTGGAGAAAAGTTCTTTGATTACTACAACCAAGTTTTTGAAGAAGGGGCCCTTACTGCTCGTGAAAAATCTTTAATTGCTTTAGCTGTTTCGCACACAGAAATGTGTCCTTATTGTATCGATGCTTACACAAAAGATGGTTTACAACGTGGAATAACTAAAGAAGAAATGATGGAAGCCGTGCACGTTGGAGCTGCCATTAAGAGTGGAGCAACATTAGTTCATGGTGTTCAAATGATGAATAAAGTTAACAAACTCGAAATGTAGACTAACCTTACATTCAACTAATTCTAAACATAAAACAGATTTTGTCTAAACCCACCCAACAATCTTTAAGAAGGCGCCAAAGCGAATTGGCAATGGCGAACAATCAGCTTGAAAAACTATCTAACGGTATATTTTCTAACGGCGAACTCCCAACATTTGCTGAAAAAATAAATCAAAGCGATCAATTTCCACTACGTCCAACCAAGATCGAAATTCTCCAAATTAATGTAGGCTACATGTGCAATCAGGTTTGTGAACACTGCCATGTAGATGCTGGTCCAGATAGGAAGGAAATAATGACTAAGGAAACAATGAATCAGTGCTTGGAAGTGATTCGAAATACTAAAGCACATACACTTGACCTGACTGGTGGTGCTCCTGAAATGAATCCTAATTTCAGATGGTTTGTGGAAGAAGCACGAAAAGCTGGTGCTAAGGAGATAATAGTGCGAAGCAACCTAACCATTCTTCGTGCAAATAAAAAATACTATGATCTCCCTGAATTTTTCAAAGAACACAATATCCATGTTATAAGCAGCATGCCTCATTGGACACGCGGAAAAACAGATAAGCAAAGAGGAGAAGGCGTTTTTGATCAATCTATA
>DATGMT010000183.1:0-2932 GCA_035307265.1 Aequorivita sp. | reverse complement strand
ACCAAGTGAAGCTCCACCACTAAACAGCAAGGATGCTATAGCAACATTTTCGGCTAGCACTTCTACTGCCCACATTCCTTCAAATAATTGACGACATTCGTCATCAAACACAAGACCGCCACCACCTCCAATAAGTCCACGAGAGTTTGCACTTGCCATTCCTCTAGGGTTTATTCGCTTTTGTTTCGGGAGTAGCGGCGCTAAATCTTGGAGCAGCGGAGGGAGTGAATTCATCTTTAAAATACTACCAAAAACTCCAAGTTTCAATAGTACTGCCTTTAGCGTCCTTACCTTTTAAAAGCGATAAGTAAAACATTGAATTTTCACCATTTACCGTGTCCATTCCAACAATAGTCAAATATAATGTATCTTGTACAAAATTAATTTCATCTAGGGATAAGCTTATTTTATTAGAATAAGGCATAGTTGTTTTATATAATATCCCTTCTTTCAATATTTTGGAATTAAACGAATAATCTCTTAATAATTCCACCTTTAAATTATCATATCTTCTTGATATGATGTCAATAATAAGATTATTTGAGTTAAAATCAAAACAAAGAAAATTTGAAGAATCGGGAATGATTTCATTCTTAATATCATTCTGATAATAAGAATGGATTAAACCGTTATTGAACAAAACTGTTTCTCCTTTTACATTTCCGTTACGATAGTAAGAAATAGATCTTTTTGAATTTTTATGACTCTTATGAATATCAATCGAATTTAAATAACCTAAATGATAAAACTTTGAAGTATCAATTAGCTCTGCATTTTTATACTTATGCTCTGCAGCGATCTCACCATTTTCATTATAGATGATATAATCACCCTGAAACAACTGATTTTCATCAATGTAATATACATGTTTATGCTCATCAATATACTCCACCATTTGTGTCCAATTCTCATTTTCTATTTCTTCATTTTGACTACATGAAACCAAAATAATTACTAACAAATAATACCATTTCATAACCTTTCCTTATTTGATTTTTTTTACATTAAGTGTATAACTATATCCAGATTCATCGGGTTGAGCTTCTGGATGGGCATTCAACAATGCATCTGCTGACGAAAATATTTCGTCATCCGCTAGAAAATAAGATTCAACAGGATTACCATGCACATCTTCTACAACAATATTAAATCTAAGTCGAACCATTCCACTCTTCACAACTTTCGGCCTGATTTGATTTGATATTTCATCTCTAAGTAAATTTTTGGCAAAAGTTTCTATATGATTTTTCATAGTTTCATTATAAGCCCTAATTCTTTCATCATTAGTTCTTATAACTTGCTCATTAAACGCTTTCCATTGTTTAGAAGCCATTGCACGGTTACCCTCTCCTTTAAATTTACCAGCTGTAAACTTTTGGTATTTATTAAAGGTCATGGTACTTGTTAAAACAGGGGAATCATTTTTAGCTTTGGCCATCTCAAAAGTTGCATTAGCTTTATCCATAAGTCCAACAATTTCCATTAACTCATCAAAGTTTTCTATAACTAAAACATTATCAAAATGTTCAGGCCTTACTTTAGGTAACCAAGATCTTTCACCAACTCGCTCTCCATCAGATGATTTTAATTCAACACCAAAGGTCCAGTAAGAATTTCCAACTAAAGATGTTTCAAAATTTCTTATTCCGTTTCCTAAAGCATGCCAAAATATTTGCCACGCAGAAGGCTCTTCATAATGTTGTTCAATTGTAAACTCAATTAATAATTCAGCAGGAGCATATACTTCTACTTCACTATGGGTTAATGTATATTTCTTTCCATCATCGCCAGTAAATGTATCTCCTTTTTGTACAGGTTCACCATCCCCTCCCTTAGCAGCCAACCCCAACGGATCAGTATAAAAAATCGGATTATTATCAAAAGCCACATAAGGCGATTGCCATGGGAAAGACGCCATCAATGGATCCAAACTTTTCCATCTCCCAAGCCTTGGGTCATACTGTCTAAACTGCGTTGTGTAAGAATTTCCTTCTCTAGAAACTTCCATATCATGCTCCATACCGTTAAACAAGTGTCTCGTATCATCCACTCCCTCAAAGCGGTTAGGCATCAACATTCCAAATGCGTAATAATCAGCTTTCATGGTAATTACTGGCTCGTAATATCCATCTATTGAATTATAAACTTTACGGTCTGTAAAAGTCGCCAACACGTTCCCTAAATGATTGGTTAACTCATAGCGCTTTTTACCTATTTTATTGGATTGAACATCAATCATTGCGGGTTGATGAGTCCCGTTGAAATAAACTCCTTTATTCGCTTTTAAGGCCCCTATTCGGTTTGAACCATAAATATATTGTTCTTCAAGGGTTGTTGTCCTTTCCGTTCCATTGTATAATTCAGAATTATATGTTGCCATGAGTTGACCGTTGGCTTGGTTGTAATATTTATAGGTAAATCGATCCATTTCTAATTCAGCTCCATATCCATTTCTGTCTAAAGTAAGGATATTTCTCTTTTTTATTGAAGATAAACTTGTTAAATTATCTGTTCTGTGATTATTTTAATTTGTGGCGTTTTTTGCTTTTGAAGAGAAGAAAACTT
Organism: Aequorivita sp.; assembly: GCA_035307265.1. Lineage (GTDB taxonomy): Bacteria > Bacteroidota > Bacteroidia > Flavobacteriales > Flavobacteriaceae > Aequorivita. Next base: position 367 of record DATGMT010000183.1, on the reverse strand, counting down.
TATTTTTTTTTATGTGGATATGGGTTTTTGTAGGCTTTTGTTAAGAAAGTTCTAGAGGTAGCGGAACAGCTTGGGGATTTATGTATGGAAATCCTAGGCCACGAGAAGCTGCGCTAAATCTCGCGGCAGCGGAGGGATTTTATGTCTTAAAGAAATCATCAATGATTACAATACGATTCGCGATGTAACACAGAAGTACGAGGATAAAATAAAAGAAGAGTTAGATTTACCCTAAAAAACTCTTTTTAATATTTCAGATGCTAATAAAATACGTGTATCTCGTGAGGGGTCTAACACATTTTTACAAGTTTATGTTACTTTTTGAGTAAAACATCAAGAGTATTGATATAAACATGAGTATAACAGA
>DATGMT010000182.1:0-7774 GCA_035307265.1 Aequorivita sp. | reverse complement strand
TTCTTAACCCTCACGTGAACGGTTCCTGCAGAGATGTCTAACTTCTTCGCAATATCAGTAAAGGGGATTCTGGTATTATCTATCAACAGATCGAGAATCTTGTGATCTGTGTCATCTAGCTTGAATTTTGACATAATATTAATTTTTGTGCAAAAATAAACAGATATATTAGATTAAAAAACATTTCTAATAAAAAACACCAACCATTAATTCATTTTTATGATATATTTTAGAAAATTTAACATTAATTGTTAAAGGTTCTTTTGAGTCTGTTAATATTTTCGAGTGATTTATATCTACATCTCTATGACCATAAACACTCAGATCAACTCCAATATCATCAACAAAAGGTTGAAATTCAATTTTACCCGATTTTAAAGCTTCTACATACTGTATAGATATATCCACAGAGTTTTCATAATTTGGTAAAACAACATTCCTTAAAACAACATCTCTATAATTGTTATGATTTTCAGGAATATCAAAATATTCTTGATAGTTAGCCCCCTTATTTTCATGCTTTATTATGTCGAATAATGCCAATAGTGAGTAAAATATATACTCTCGGGTTTTTTCTCGATGATAATCTCCAGGATAATGACCTGCTTCAAACAATATGGTTGGCACTCCTTTCATTTGAAAAGAATCGCCAACACAATTTGTATTAAAACTATCGTCATATCGCCCAACCTGACCTGGAATAAGGTTTTGTAAGAACTGATTCATCTTTACAATATACTCCATTGCTTGCTTACGCTCAGATGTGATAGTACGACCCTCGTTGGCTGATGGAGACAGAAAAGATATGGTTGCCGGTTTCTCAGGACTCAAGCCATAAATTGTACGTTGATCGTGCATATTTAAACACAATGAAGGTTTCAGCAAATCAAATAATGAACTCAAATACCTACTCTCACGTTGTGATAATTCTTGAAAATCTCGATTAAGATCAACTGCATTTGCATTTACTCGTGTATACAGTAATGATCCATCTGGATTAAGCATTGGCACAATATATAAAGTATGAGCACTCAAAAATAAATCGACCTCATTTTGATAAGAAGTTCTTAAATCCAAAAATTTAAAAAAATCAAATAAGGCTTTAGTTGTTGTAGATTCATTTCCGTGCATCTGTGACCAAATCAAAATCACCTTATCGCCACTTCCAATTTTAACCAACGGAATGGTTTGTTCTTTTTCAGAAGTTCCTGAAAAAGTAATTTCAAACTTTCCTTCATATTTTTTTAGCAAGGGTAAAATCATCTCTAAAGTAATATACCTCCCCTGTAAATTGTGCTCCTTATTTTCTTGATACCAAGCTTCTATTTTCATGAGTGTTTTTCTTGATACAAATGTAAACACACTCTTGTTTACATTTGTAATCAGTCGTTTTAGTTCTTTTCAGTTACAATTGTAAACGAACCCTGCTATGTAATTGTGCAATTTCACCATTCCGATTAATACCATCTTTACCGAACAGTTATTTCTTTGATTTCCAGTAATTTACGATAACCTAAATAAAGCTTAGGTTTAAGTTTTTATCTTTATTTTAGAGTAGTGCATTGCTATTGTAATTGTTTTAGCTACTTTTGTAAACAGTTATTAAGATGCAATTTTGTTACAATGATAAACAGTGTTGACTTTGCTAAAAGGTTAGAAATAATCATGGAATATTATGGTTTAACTGCTACTGCATTAGCTGAAGAAATGGATTTTAACCGGTCAACAATTTCTCATTTGGTGTCAGGAAGAAACAAACCAAGCTTGGAATTTGTAATGAAAGTATTAGACAAATTTCAAGAGGTGGAATTAAATTGGTTGGTTTCAGGGAAGGGTGTCTTCCCCTCTACTTCAAAAAATGTAGAATATAAAATTGAAAAGCCTCAATCTAATGAAATCTCAAATATAAAAAATGAGATTTCTGAAGAGCTTAATACACTTTCAAAAAGTATTGGTCAAAATTCTAATGAAAAAAAAATAGATCGTATTGTTGTTTTCTATGTTGACGGTACTTTTAAGAACTACGAAAACTAACTCATGTCATTATTTTTTCGGAAATTCGCGTAAAATTTTAAATATGCGTTTTCTTTACTTTTTAAGTGTTGCATTATTGTTTACTGGTTGCTATGAATCGGAACGTAATTGTGCCGATTTTAAAACTGGGAAATTTGAATTTGAAGCTCTTTCTGGAACTGAGGTTTTTAAAACTACTATTATTAGAAATGACACATTAGAAATCGATTATTTCCAAGGTAAATCAGACACCTCTTCTATACGATGGATTAATGATTGTGAATACGTTATTAAAAAACTCAATCCAAAGAATCAAGCTGAAAAGAAAGCAATTTTAATCAAGATACTTTCAACTTCTAAGAATCAATACACTTTTGAGTTTAGTGAAGTTGGTAAAACAAAGACTAGCAAGGGCGTAGCTCAAAGAGTTAAGGAATAGCAGCCTCATTTAAGTTTTGTTGAACGTGTTGGTAATTTAGTTCTTTTTATTAATCAGCCTGTTTTGCTCTTCTAGCAGTTTTTCAATATTTGAAAGCAATTGGATGTTTTTAGGCGTTTCGATGGTTTTATCCTTCGGATCTTCTCCCTTATTCTTAAACCTATTTAGAAATTTTACAATTACGAAGATTGTAAAAGCGATAATAAAAAAATCTATCAAGGCTTCCAATAGCTCTCCATAGCCTATTGCCACTTCGTCTTTGGCTTCTGTAGCCTCATGGAGTATATATTTCTTGTCTGATAGATTTACACCCTCAGTAAGCATAGATAGTGGAGGCATTATAACCTTTTTAACAATAGTGCTAATAACATTATTAAAGGCTGTTCCAATGACGATACCAATCGCCATATCTATCATGTTACCTTTTATAGCAAAGTTTTTAAATTCTTGATAAAATGATTTCATGAAATATATTATTTTCTAGAAATAGAGTTTAAAATGAAGTATAAATATTTGGAACTATAGTTATAAAGAAAATAACCTATACCCTCCCTGCAATCCTATCTTTTGCTAATTGTAACACAAAATGAAACTGATCGTCTGCGTTTGTTTCAGAATTATCTAACACAATTGCATCTGCAGCATTTATCAACGGCGAATCCTCTCGAGTGGTGTCTATATGATCTCTTTCTTCGATGTTCTTTAAAACGTCCTTAAACTGAACGTTTTCACCTTTATTAATAAGTTCATTATATCTTCTTTGTGCTCGAACTTCAGGTGAAGCTTGCATAAAAATCTTTAATTCAGCTTTTGGAAAAACTACAGTTCCTATATCTCTACCATCCATTACCACTCCTTTTTCCTCTCCCATTTTCTGTTGCTGTGCAACCAGTTTCAATCGTACGTCATGTATTGTAGCTATTGGGCTAACAAATTCAGAAACCTCAAGGTTTCTAATTTGATCTTCAACATCAACACCATTTAAAAATATGCGAGCATTATCGCTTTCGTTTGCCTTTTTAAATTGTAATTCAATGTTTGGAAGAGCTTTAATTAATTTCTCCTTATCAAAATGGTTCTTTGAGATAAGACCATTCTTCATAGCATACAGAGCTACGGCACGATACATTGCGCCAGTATCTACATATACATACCCTAAATAATCTGCTAATTGTTTTGCAACTGTGCTTTTACCCGTAGAAGAATATCCATCAATTGCTATAGTAATTTTTCTCATCTCGTTACATTTCGGTTTCGTAAAGGAGTTTGATTAAAAAAATGGTGTTATTGAAGATCTAAATTAAGTCCAAAAAAACTAGCGTTCGCTGCAGTACTATATTTTGCATACGAATAGCTTAAACGAAATTTGTTTAACTTGATTGAAAACCCTCCACTCAAACCAGCAAAAGCTCGCTTTTCCAAAATTCGTAATTCTTCTCCTCTTCTGAAGTTATACCCAAGACGTAGATTAAACCCGCTTTCAGGAAATAATTCTATTCCTATAATCATATGCCTTAGTGCATTATCAAAAAAGTTAACACTTTCTTTTGTTACATTCCCCTCTAAATCCGTTTGATCTCTTGCTGGATTTGAAAAAGCTACGTTCCACTTTTGCATGTTTTCAAGAGTGAAATGCCATCTAACCGGTATATTTTCTAAACTTTGTGAAATTCCTAAAAGTAACTCAAATGGTAGGGGTTCATATTGTTCGTGATATGGAGTAAATTGTGTCCCTATATTTCTACCTACAGCAGTTATATTGAGATCCCAGTCTTCAAGGAAATACATTACACCTATATCTAATGCACCTCCAAGAGAAGAGTATTGTTCTAATTTAGAGGAAATTAGCTTTGCGTTTACTCCAATGTGAAAATCAGTAAAAGGGATATTGCGCGCATGTCCAAAAGACACAGCTACTTCGCTCCCACCAAAGCTATTCGTTGGGTTTCCCGTTTCATCATAGCCATCAAAACTTCCATAATTCATATACGTAATTCCTGCATGAATTACTTGTGTTCTACGGTCCCATGAATATGCATAAGCTGCAGTACCATAATTTATATCTCCAATATAATTAGTGTAGTTTAAAGACAACTGGTTATCCATTGCTGGGTTAATGCTCGCAGGATTCCAAATTGCTTGAATTGGATCGTAGTCGTAGTTTGTAACAACCTTACCACCCAAAGCAGCCATTCTAGGATTGTTCACCAGATTAAGAAATTGATATGTAGCATTACCACCTATTTGTGCTGATAGAGTAGTTGAAATTATAAGAAAAAAGAATAAAACCTTATGGCTCATAGGTCGCAATTTACCTTAACTTAAATTAAAAACGAAAGTAAGCAATATTTATTTTTATGCTTCTAGAAAGTTGCAAAATAAAAAATGGGAGAAGCAAGTTGTTTTTGCTCTTCCCATTTTATCAAAAAATTCTAATTAATTATTGAAATTAAAGAACTTTAGCATTTTTAACTTTAACCTTTGTCAAAGCTATATTCACTACTTCGCTCATTTCTTTTACATAATGAAACTTTAAGCCTTTTAAATACTCAGGTTTAATTTCGTCTATATCCGACTTATTTTCAGCGCAAAGAATAATTTCTTTAATGTCAGCTCGTTTCGCAGCCAGAATCTTCTCTTTAATCCCTCCAACCGGAAGTACTTTTCCTCTAAGAGTAATTTCTCCAGTCATAGCGATGCTTTTCTTTACCTTACGCTGAGTAAATAATGACACTAATGAAGTTAACATTGTTATCCCTGCACTTGGACCATCTTTTGGAGTAGCACCTTCTGGAACATGAATATGTACATTGTAATTTTGAAATACATCAGGCGAAATCTCTAGCTCCTCTGCGTTTGACTTGATATATTCCATTGCAATCGTTGCTGACTCTTTCATCACCTTCCCTAAATTCCCGGTCATATTCAAAGCTCCTTTACCTTTTGAGAGAGCAGATTCAATAAACAGAATATCACCTCCAACACTTGTCCATGCCAAACCAGTAACTACACCTACAACATCGTTATTTTCATATTTATTCCTCTCCATTTTTGGCGCTCCAAGAACTTCTACTATCAATTCATTGGTTACTTTAGCATCATATTCTTCTTCGGTTGCGATTTTCATGGCAGCATATCTAACCATCTTTGCAATTTGTTTTTCCAAAGCACGAACACCACTTTCACGTGTGTAGCCAGAAACTATCTTTTCTAGTTGTTTTTTAGGAATTTGGAGCGCAGTCTTATCCATACCATGCTCTTTTAGCTGCTTAGGAAGCAAATGACGCTTCGCAATTTCAACTTTTTCCTCAATGGTGTATCCTGTAACTTCTATAATCTCCATTCTATCTCGAAGAGCAGGCTGTATAGTGCTTAGACTATTAGAAGTAGCAATAAACATAACCTTTGATAGGTCGTAACCTAGTTCCAAGAAGTTATCATAAAATGAGTTATTTTGTTCTGGATCTAAAACTTCTAGCATTGCTGAAGACGGGTCACCTTGGTGGCTAGCAGATATCTTGTCTATTTCATCTAAAACAAAAACGGGGTTACTAGTACCTGCCTTTTTAATATTTTGAATGATTCGACCTGGCATAGCTCCAATATATGTTTTTCTATGTCCACGGATTTCTGCTTCATCACGCAGACCTCCCAATGACATTCTTACATATTTTCGCCCTAAAGCTTCTGCAACAGACTTTCCAAGCGAAGTTTTTCCAACTCCCGGAGGTCCATATAAACATAAAATTGGCGACTTCATATCATTTCTTAGCTTCAATACAGCCAAATACTCAATGATACGCTTTTTAACGTCTTCCATTCCATAATGATCTCTATCCAATACTTTACGAGCACGTTTTAGATCAAATTTGTCCTTACTATAGACGTTCCAAGGTAACTCTAAAAGTAAATCCAAGTAGTTTCTTTGAATGCTATATTCAGCTACTTGCGGATTCATCCGTTGCATTTTCTTTAGCTCTTTATCAAAATGCTCTTTAATTTCTTTACTCCATTTAATCTTTTTAGCTTTCTCCCGCATTTCATCTATCTCTTCTTCCATAGAAGAACCTCCGAGCTCTTCTTGTATGGTTCTAATTTGTTGTTGAAGATAGTATTCACGCTGTTGTTGGGTTATATCACTTTGAACTTTAGAGTGGATATCATTACGCAATGAAAGTTTTTGTATTTCGATATTCATATATCGCAATGTCTCTAGAGCACGTTCTTTTAAGTCATTGATCTCTAAGAGAGTTTGTTTTTCCTCTACAGAAATACTAAGATTAGAAGAAACGAAATTAACAAGAAAGCTAGCGCTTTCAATATTATTTATAGCAAAAGAAGCTTCAGAAGGAAGATTTGGACTTTCTTTGATTATACGTAAAGCCATTTCCTTTATCGAGTCTATAATTGCAGTAAATTCTTCCTCATCAACAGGAGGACGTGCTTCTGAAACTTCAGATACAGTAGCTGTCATATAAGGTGAAGTTGTAATGACTTCATTAACTCGAAATCGCTTCTTACCTTGGATGATAACAGTTGTATTACCATCAGGCATCTTTAAAACTCTAAGAATTTGAGCAACTGTTCCAGTAGTATTTATATCTCCAAATTCTGGTTCTTCCTCATTTTCATCTTTTTGAGATACAACTCCTATTATTTTATCTCCTTTATTAGATTCATTGATAAGTCGGATAGATTTATCACGCCCAGCAGTAATAGGTATAACAACTCCTGGAAAAAGAACAGTATTCCTTAAAGGTAAAATAGGAAGTGTTTCAGGAAGGTTTTCCTTTTCCATTGCGTCCTCATCTTCCATTGACATTAGTGGAATAAACTCTGCATCATCTTTTAGGTCATCTAGGGACAACCTGTCAAATGATTTTATTTTTTTTTGATCCATAATTTTATTTAAGACATTGTGTCATAGTTTAAATGAACACAATGTTAGATTCTTATTATTTTCAGATAACGAAGTGATTATAAAGGGTTCACAACGTCTGCCTCTATATAATTCAAGAGTTGTGCCACTATCAAAAGTCTCTTAAAATTATTTTTTAGGCTAAAATTTCTAATTTATTCTATCAAAAGATAGGTTATATATTATTTAAATAACTTAGATAATCTTGTGTAGAAGACTAAAGTATTAGTTTCTATCTTATATTTTATAGTCTTTACTTAATGTTCTTGTATAAAAAAAGCCCTTCATTTTTCAATGAAGGGCTTTAAAGGAAGGCGGCGACCTACTCTCCCACTATACGTAGTACCATCGGCGCTGACGGGCTTAACTTCTCTGTTCGGAAAGGTAAGAGGTGGGCCCCGTCG
>DATGMT010000181.1:0-11558 GCA_035307265.1 Aequorivita sp. | reverse complement strand
CTTGGCTGCCCTAGCCATGATTTATGGAGTTTTATTTGTACTTCCCATTGGAGGTGCAGATATGCCTGTTGTAATTTCATTATTGAACAGTATAACAGGGATTGCAACTGCTTTCACAGGTCTTGTATACGGAAATAAGGTGATGATTGCAGGTGGTATTTTCGTTGGAGCAGCTGGAATCTTTCTTACGCTTCTAATGTGTACAGCCATGAATCGTTCACTAATGAAGGTATTAGCAGGAAAATTTAAAAAGAGTACAGGAACAGCTTCAGAAGAAGATCAAGAAATAAAAGAAATAAGTATTTCAGAAACAGCTCTTGCGCTTTCTTTTGCTCAAAAAGTTGCCGTTATTCCTGGATACGGTCTTGCAGTTGCTCAAGCTCAACACATTTGTGCCCAATTGGATCAACTATTAGACAAACGTGACTGCGAGGTAAATTATATTATTCACCCAGTGGCAGGAAGAATGCCCGGTCATATGAACGTTCTTTTAGCCGAAGCAAACATTGACTACTCCCGACTAAAAGAAATGGATGAAGGCAATGAAATGATGTCTGAATACGATGTGGTTTTGGTTATTGGCGCAAACGACGTTGTAAACCCTGCAGCAGAAAACAATCCAGATAGTCCAGTGTATGGAATGCCAATTATTCGAGCACACGAAGCAAAACAAGTAGTGGTTATGAAGCGAGGAATGAGTAAAGGATATGCAGGTGTAGTGAACGAACTATTTGAACTAGACAACTGTAGCCTCCTTTTTGGCGATGCAAAGGCTTCTTTACAGGATATTGTAAATCAGCTAAAATTAATCTAGTAATGTGATTTGTGATAATGCTCTCTCGACCTAATTCTATCTTTTAAGCCTCAGGACTTAAAGTAATTAGAATTACAAGAATTGAACTAATAGAAATAAAAGCCCATAAGGAAATCCCGAGGATCATAGGTTTCCATCCTGCCGATTTAATTTTATCTATAGACAGCCCAGCTCCTATTAAAAATAGTGTAAGCACTAATAACGATTTTGAAACACTAGTGATTCCTTCAGTAATCATATAAGGAATTGGCAGATAACTATTTATAATAATGGCTAGCACGAAGAGAAAAATGAAGTAAGGAATCTTCACGCTTTTACCTTTCCCTTTAAATATAAATACAGATATAAGTGAAAGTGGAATAATCCATAGAGCTCTAGCAAGTTTCACTGTTGTTGCAACTTTTAGGGCTTCTTCTCCAAAAGTGTAAGCAGCACCAACAACAGAACTAGTGTCGTGAATTGCAATTGCAGCCCAAAGTCCAAACTGATATTGACTTAAACCAAGTAAGTTTCCCAAAGGAGGAAAGACAATCAATGCAATCGAATTTAAAAGAAATATCACTCCTAAGGAGATAGATATATCTTTATCTGAAGCTTTAATTACAGGAGCCACAGCAGCGATAGCACTTCCACCACAAATGGCAGTTCCGGAACTAATTAAATGGCTGCTCTTTCTGTCCATTTTTAATAGTTTCCCTAGGAAATAGCCTAATATTAAAGTGGCGGCAATTGAGAATACAGTTAAAATGAAACCATCTTTTCCCGCTTTAAATGTTTCGGATAAATTCATTCCAAAACCAAGACCGACTACCGCTATTTTTAATAACCAGCTTACTGCTTTTCCATTGAGCGACAAAAAAGGATGCCCTAAAAAATATGAAAACAAAAAACCTCCAACTAAAGCAACGGGACTACTGATATAGCCCGATATACATAGGACCATCACAATTATAAAAATTACTTTTATCCAAGTACTTTTATCGCTATTAGATTTTTCCATGAAGGTCTTTACATTTTATACTCTCAGAAAACTAAAAGTTTTAATGAATAGTAAGTATTGATTATCTCAAATTTTAATAATCTGAAGTTTTAAGTGTTGGTTTGTTCTTCTGTATTTTTAAATACTAATGTTCGGTGTGGGAATGGAATCTCAATCCCTTCCTTATCAAAACGTTTTTTAATACTTTCTAAAAGATCAAATCGGATTTCAAACGACTGAGAGTTGTTGGTAGCCCACACCCACGCACGTATTCTTACGGAGGAATCATCTAAGGAAATAACTGCTACTCTAACCTTAGGTTTTCCATCCAATATATCGGAGGCTGTTCGATTATCAATAACTAAAGGATGGTTTTCAGCCTCTTCTTTCATTATTTTCTTTGCCAAGTCGATATCGCTATCATAAGAAATTCCAATTTCAATCCTGTCGCAAATCTTTAAATCATTAAGATTATAGTTGATTAGTTTTTCCTTATTAATAATCGCGTTAGGAATCACTATCATTTTATTTTCTGCATTTCGTAAAACTGTATGTCTAAGTGTGATATCTACCACAGTTCCTACCATTGAATCTGATAGTTTTATAACATCTCCTATCTTAAAGGGTTTGAATGAAATTATAAAAACTCCACCAACAAGGTTAGACAATGCTTCTTGTGAAGCAACCCCTGCAATCAACGCTATAATTCCTGCTCCACCAAGTGCTGTTTGAGCTATTCCTTTAAAAGCTGGAAATGCCATCAAAACAAACATAAACCCAACTATATATACAAGCACTACAACTATATAGCGAAGAAATTTGAAGACAGTAGGGTCTTCCATGGTCTCTATTTTGTGTTCTATCTTTTTTCTAAACCATATATTTATAAAAGAAGCTACAACAATAGTAATAACGGCCACTAACCCCATATAGAGAAGAAAGCGGAAATTAGAGTGAAGTTTTTCATAAACCTCAACAAAAAACAGGGAACTAATGGTCATTATAGCCAAGACCAACCAAATGGTATTGACAATACGCTTTAAGATTTTCCAAGAAGTGTAGTCACTAAGTTTTTCCTGATTCCTTTTGATTATTACTTTATAAGCATAGTTTGTAAAAAACCTCAGTATAAATAAAGCCCCAACCACTAAAAGCGCATAGAGCAATTCTGATTTATATGTTTCAAAAAATTCTATCATAAAAATAATTTTTCATCTACCTTGGAACAGGTCTTATGTCTTTCTTTTTCTCTCGAATTAAATAAATTCCCCACAAGATAAGTAATCCACCTATTACATACCATAAACTAAAGCGCTCACCGTCTAATAGACCCCAAACTACTGCAATTAATGGCAGTAAATAAGTAACTGTACTAGCAAATACTGGAGAGGTGTTTTGAATCAGTTTGTAATAAAGCATGATAGCAATTGCAGTGCCTAAGACAGTTAATATACTTAAATATCCTAATGATTCTAGAGCTTCTGCAGAAGTGTCAAAATTGGTGAAAAATCCGCTTGAAATCAATATTAATATCGAAGGAATTAGCCACACTGTAAGGACTGCACTTGAAAGATCTTTTGATTGAACATGATTGAGTCTTTCCTTAATTATCAATGCTGCCATAGCGTATAATGCTGTAGCTAAAACAATGAGCAAAGCGTAGCCAAAGTTAGATTCTTCGGTAGATGCTTCTGAAAAATACATTATTAACGCTGCACCAATAAACCCAATAATTGCTCCAAACATTTGTAGAGGCTTACTTTTTATTCCGAAGATTAGGAAAGCGAAAACTAAGACGAAAATAGGCACTAACGAATCTAGAATTCCCGCAAGTGAGCTACTTACACGTGTTTGTGCAATTGGAAATAAGAACATAGGAACGAAATTTCCAAAAAAACCAACTAGAGCCACCCAAAACACGGTCTTTTTATCCATCCTTTTGAGAGCTGGCAAACCAAAGTAACAGAGAAGCAACCCAGATATGCCCACTCTAAATGCTCCTATCTGGTAGGGTGTAAAAGCTAAAAGCGACTTTTTTATTAAAATAAAAGAGCTTCCCCAAGTTAGCGCAATAATGATTAATAAAAACCAACGGTTTTCAACTATTTTTTCCATAAGAAGCACAATATTCTGGGGTATATTCAGCTAATTTAAACCCGTGTACAAATTTATACTTTTATTCTGGCAGTTATGCTTTTGAAAATAAATGAATCAGCATAAAGCAAACACATGAAACAAGTTTAGCATAAGAAGTTGATAAAAAAATTATCTTTGTTAATTCAACTAAATAACATCATACTATGAAAACCCTTCGATTTTTATTACTTACAGTATTTATTACAACTTTGGTAGCTTGTTCTAAAGATGATGACAACACTCCTCCTTCTAGCAGTATTGTTGGAAGCTGGACTCTCGAAAGTGGCGGCATTGAATCAACCACTATAACAATGGAAGGCTTAGATTTTCCAATTCAAGTTTCTGGAAGCTTTATAAATATTTCCGACACAAACAGAATCACCTTCAAAGAAGATAATACATTTACTTCTGTTACTGGCAATATTATTTTGCGCATGGAAATGGTTGTTTTTGGAATGCCTCAAACTCAGGATGTTGAAATCAACGACTTCTTAGGAGAAGGAACCTGGGAAATTGCTAACGACAAATTGATTATTAACAACGATAATGGAACTACTATTCCTTATCAGATAGTTAGTTTTACTGAAACAGATTTAGTTCTAAAAGCAAACACAAGCGATATTGACTCAGGCACGGGTGCTGGTGTTCCAGGTGGTCTGGATATTGAAGTTATCATGAACCTGAAAAGAGTGTAGGCTAAAACTAAATTTAACAAATAGAAAAACCGCTTCAAAACTGAAGCGGTTTTTTTGTTGGAATTAAACAGCTGCAACAATCAAAGCTGAATCATTTTCTAAGACCGTTCAAAAGTCTTATTTTTAAGAGAAATAATTAAAAAGTTGAAAATGATAAAATCAAAACTTCCACAAGTTTCTGAATCTATTTTTTCTGTAATGGGAAAAATGGCTGTGGACTATAATGCAATTAATCTATCACAAGGATTTCCAAACTTTCCTAGCGATCCTGCTTTAATTGCCTTGGTAGAGAAAGCAATGACAGATGGTTTCAACCAGTATGCACCTATGCCTGGGGATTTAGAGTTGCGAAAAGAAATTTCAAGCAAAACAGAAAAACTACATAACTTCCGCTATAATCCCGAAACAGAAATCACTCTAACTGCTGGAGCTACACAAGCAATTTTCACTATTCTTTCAGCTACTATTAAAAGTGAAGATGAAGTAATAATCTTTACTCCGGCCTATGATTGCTACGCACCTACAGTCAAGCTTTTTGAAGGTAAAGTAGTGCCTGTACAACTTTATCCACCTCACTTTCAAGTAAATTGGCAAGAAGTAGAAAACAGCATCACGGATAAAACTAAGATGATTATCATCAACAGTCCTCACAACCCTACGGGAATGCTTTTTTCTAAAGAAGATATGTTAGAATTGCAAAAATTAGTTTTAAAACACAACCTATTGCTGTTGAGTGATGAGGTTTATGAACACATTATTTTTGATGGTGAACAACATGAAAGTGCAGCTAGATATCCTGAATTAGCTGCTCGAAGTTTTATAACAGCATCTTTTGGTAAAACATTTCATAACACAGGTTGGAAAATGGGCTATTGTGTAGCACCCGAAAACCTGATGAATGAGTTTAGAAAAGTTCATCAATTTGTGGTTTTTTGTATAAATCACCCCATGCAAAAAGCACTTGCCACATATTTGAAGGATGAGGATAACTACAGGCATCTACCCGACTTTTATCAACAAAAACGTGATTTATTTCTGAATTTGATGAAGGGCTCGAAATTTAAAATGATTCCTGCCAAAGGAACATATTTCCAAATTTTGGACTACTCAGAAATATCTAACGAAAGCGACATAGATTTTTCAAAAAAACTTTTGACCAAGCATGGAGTTGCTACCATTCCTACTTCTGTGTTTAATGTGGGAGGTGAAGATTTTAAACAAATTAGAATCTGCTTTGCCAAAACCGATGAAACATTAGCTAACGCTGCAGAAATTCTAAAGAAAATTTCGAAAGAGAACTTTTAAAAATTAAAATACAATAAAAATATTTTGCTTTGAAAGAAGATTTAAAAGTAACCATTATACAAACCGATTTGCATTGGGAGGAAGCAGATAAAAACCACGTTCTATTCTCTCAAAAAATAAGTGAAATCGAGGAGCAGACAGATTTAATAATCCTGCCAGAAATGTTTCCTACTGGATTTTCGATGAATGCTAAAAACTTAGCCGAAGACAACGAAGGTCCAAGTTTGAAGTGGATGCAATCGGAAGCCAAAAAACACAATACAGCAATAACAGGAAGTGTTATAATTAAAGAATCTGGAAAGTATTTTAACCGACTATTCTTTGTTTTCCCTGATGGATCCTACCAATCTTATGATAAACGACACACTTTTACTTTAGCCAAAGAAAATGAAGTTTATACTGGAGGACAAAAACGACTAACTGTGCTTTATAAAGGTTGGAAAATATGTCCTTTAATTTGTTACGACCTTCGTTTTCCTGTTTGGGCAAGAAATGATGCAGACTACGACGCCTTAATCTATGTGGCGAGTTGGCCAAAAATTAGAATATTGGCTTGGGACACGCTATTACGAGCTCGAGCCATCGAAAATATGGCCTATTGTATTGGTGTTAACCGTACCGGCGTTGATGGAAATAACCACGAATATGTTGGACATTCAGCAGTTTATGACGTTTTAGGAGAAATAATTTCTGAAAAAGAATTTGAAACTAATTTTACTCAAACATTAACCCTTTCAAAAGAACACATACAATCAAATAGAAAGAGATTTCACTTCTTATACGATCGAGATCAATTTCAAATTATGACGTAGAAATAGACTTCTTTTAAAAAACTAAAACAGCAATTTAAAAGCCATTTATTTCAACTTAAATATTTCATTTAAACTCCAATTGGCCCGAACGTCAATCATAGAAGGATAGTAAATTACTTTTTCAGGCTCTATGCGTTTAAGATAATTTCCTGTATCCCATTTCCCGTTTTTATTGTCGTCGTAAATGATGCGCAAGTAATATTTATTTGGCATAATCTCATCGAAATTTACGGGCCTGTTAGTAGTTAAATAATCCTCTGCTATTACTTTATAGTTTTCGTTAACTAGCTGAACAATAACAGGGAAACGATTTATATTCTCTACATTCAACAGCATAGATCCATAGTCTGAATTAGAACGAGTTCTAACATTGAATCTCATAGAATCATTTTCCTTTCCGTAAAAATCTGTCAAAGCACCTGGCAAAAGGATTACTCGATAATTTCCATTTTCGGCTTTTGGAAAATATACTTCAGCTTGATTAAACTTTCTATTTAGCCTAATTTCAGCATCTACAAATGTTGAATCTAAGGCCATAACCTCAACTTTTTCTGAATTGGCCAACACCAAAGGAGTTTTAGCTCCAACCTTCAAGGTATCTTTCAATTTCACTGTGCCAGAGCTCAATAAAGACAATGTTAGAGAATCGCGATAAAGTTCTCTAAGGCGTACTTTTGCCGTATCGATTCGGTTCCCTTTTGCTACTTCAAATAATAAAGTGTCGGTTTCTATCGACGGTTTAAACCAATAATGAATACTGTCTTTTATTTGATCTTTGTATGAAATCGATTCAAAATCTTTAGGAGCTTCCGAAAGCAGTCGAATGTTTAGGCTATCGACCTCTCCTTCATAACCGAACACAATATGATCTTTCCCAATATAATTTGGACGTGCAAGTTTATACTCAGGAGTTTCTTTAAAAAGTGTTAGACTATAGGTAGAATCTGAAGGGATAGAAACAGTAGAAGTTATAAACCCAATTTTATCATCTTTTGGCTGAAACGTATAGGTGTTATTCTTTTCCTTTACGGCTAGAAGTTTATATTCTCCTTCTTTCAAGTTGGTGAATTCAAAAATTCCTGTGCTATCTTTAGTTACGGTTATATACATTGGTTTTTCTGAATAAACCAAGGAATCTGTATAGGCTTCATTCATTTCGTAAAGCATCACCGTTGTTGGAAATTCTGCTGTAACTAACTCAGCATCTCTAACGCGACCAGATAGCTTTAAACTATCTATATAGTCTCCAGTTGAAAACACGTATTTAAAGTATTCTAAAACATTTCCTTCGTTATTGTCTACAATACTATTTCCGAAGTTAAAAACATAGGTTGTATTAGGTTTTAAAGTATCTACAAGTTTTATTTTCAGCGTTTTAGAAGTGCTTAAAGGAGTTATAATTGGCGCATATTTCATTGGAGGCGAAATAATGAGCTCTTTTCCAATATCTTTCAACTTTATGTATTCATCAAAACGAATTTCAATTTCATCACCTGTAAAAAGAGTATTATAGTTTTCGGGATTACTCCTTAAGATAACCGGTGGAATTGTATCTCGAGGGCCACCAGAGGGCGTACCTTTCTTGGCGCAATCTGTAAAAGACAGAAGAAAGAGCAGTAAAATGGGTATATAGAGAAGGCGGTGTTTCAAATTGAAAGATAATTAGTCGTTTCACCAGGATCTGCTGGCTGTTTTTCGAAATTTCAAAAATAAACAATAACCCTTAACTAATGAGAATTTGTTTTAAGTAGTTGCGATGGTGGCAACACTAATTTTCACATTTTCTCCTTTCAATAGTTGTAATGCACAGTATTCTAGAGTTGCACCCGTAGTTACAATATCATCTACTAATAACAGGTGAAGATTTTTCACTTCATCTATGTTTTGAACTGTAAAAACCTCTTCAGCTTCAAATCGAAGAATTCTAGTTTTAAAAACCTGAGAGCTTGTTTTAGACACTTTTATTAAAATGTCATCTCGATATGGAACGTTAAGTGCTTTTGCTATTTCAATTCCAAATCCTTCTACTTGGTTATACCCTCTTTTTCTTAATTTTTGTTTGTGTAAAGGAACAGGAATAACCATTTCGATATCTTGATAGGCTGGAATTTCAGCAAGTTCGGCACCAAGCCATTTTCCAAAAAAGTTGCTTATATCTTTATGGCCTCGATATTTTAAGTCGTGCATAAGCTCTTGGGTTAGTCCTCTTTTCTGAAAATAAATTAAAGACGTTGCATTAACCAATGGAAAGCGACCATAAAACTTATCTTTCAAAATTTGATTTTCGATTTTATGGAGCTGAGTTAGAGGAATTTGATGACGACAATCAACACATAAGACATCCTCATTACTAGAAATAAGTCCTTTACAGCCTCCGCAAACCTTAGGAAATAGTATATTTAACATCTTTAAGTGTATTTTACCATTTTATAAACACTTGTTAATACAATACGTACTTACTTTTACAAGCTAAATTTACACAACATGAGTACTGATAATGAAAATAACAGCGGTAAATTTAAAATACTCGTAGGTGTTTTATCTATACTCCTGATTGCGTTAGCGGTTTATACGGTAACGTTGTTTAATGATAACAAATCTAAGATTTCTACTCTTGAAACCCAAAAAGCCGATATAGAAGAAGAACTTGAAGGTTTAATAGCTAACTACGACAAGGTTATAAAAGAAAATGAGCTCAAAGACAAGGACTTACTAGAGGCTAGAGATCGTATTTCTGTTCTTTTAGACTCCGTTAAAGATGCTAAAGCTAACTTAGGACTCATTGAGCGTTACAAAATTGAAATCGATCGATTAAAAAGAGAGCGTTCACTTATGTTTAAAAGAGCAGATAGTTTAATTGCTGTAAATCAACGATTAATGCAACAGCGTGATAGTACAACTCTAGAGCTTGAAAACACTAGAATATTAGCAGATTCAGTAAGTCAAGAGAATATGGCAATGAGCGAAACTCTAAAAAGAGCTTCGATAGTGAGAGCAACTGGTTTACGTGGAGAAGCTGTAATTATTAGAAGAAATGGAAAAGTTGTAGACACCAAACGATCTAGTCGTGCCGATAAAATTAGAGCTTGTTTCACTCTTGCTGCTAATGATATTGCAACAAAGGGAGATAGAACACTTTATATACAAGTCATTAATCCTAAGAATAACATTTTAGGAGAAAAGGCCTTAGAACAGTTTGAAGAAAAGGATCTTTATTATAGCGCAACAACAAATGTTTTTTATGAAAATGAAGAATTAGACGTTTGTATTTTAGTATCTGCTGCTGAAGAAGACCTTATTAAGGGTAGTTACGTCATCAATCTTTTCGATGCAGGAAAGCAAATTGGCACTACCACTATGGAATTACGTTAACTCCCCTAATTCATATTCAGATTTCCCCTCAATCTTTTAATCCTTGGTAAAGTCTTATTAACACAGATTTCTCTGAGGATTTTTAGTTTGTAATCAAAAGTTTTTAGTTTGAATGGACATACGGCTCTTTTTTGCTATTTTTGCGCACTATGATAAACAATGACGATCATTTTAGAAAAGTGGTCTCCCATGCGCGGGAGTACGGTTATATTTTTGCTTCAAGCGAAATATATGATGGGCTAAGCGCAGTATATGACTATGCCCACAATGGTGTTGAACTTAAAAAAAATATCCGCGAATATTGGTGGAGAAGCATGGTGCACATGCACCAAAATATAGTCGGGATTGACTCTTCTATCCTGATGCATCCAACTACTTGGAAAGCTTCTGGTCACGTTGATGCTTTCAACGACCCATTGATAGACAACAAAGACTCTAAGAGAAGATATCGCGCCGATGTTTTAATAGAGGAGCACGCCGAAAAAATCTATAAAAAAGCTCAGAAAGAAATTGAAAAAGCTAAAAAACGCTTTGGAGATGATTTTGATGAAGAGCAATTTGTATCTACAAATCCACGTGTTGTTAGATACATGGAAGAGCGCCAAGCTATTCTACAACGCATGGCTTCCTCTCTTGAAAAAGAAGACTTAGCCGATGTAAAAGCTCTTATAGAAGAGTTAGGCATTGCAGATCCCGACACTGGTTCTAAAAACTGGACAGACGTACGCCAATTCAACCTAATGTTTGGTACAAAATTGGGTGCTTCATCAGAGTCGGCTATGGATTTATATTTGCGTCCTGAAACGGCACAAGGAATTTTTGTAAACTTCCTAAATATCCAAAAAAGTGGAAGAATGAGAATTCCATTTGGAATTGCACAAACAGGAAAAGCTTTCCGTAATGAGATTGTTGCAAGACAGTTTATCTTCAGAATGCGTGAATTTGAGCAAATGGAAATGCAGTTTTTCGTACCACCAGGCGAAGAATTAAAATGGTATGAACACTGGAAAGAAGAAAGACTAAAGTGGCACCTTTCATTAGGAATGGGAGAAGAAAACTACCGTTTCCACGACCATGAAAAACTTGCTCACTATGCAAACGCAGCAGCCGATATCGAATTCAATTATCCTTTCGGATTTAAAGAGTTAGAAGGAATTCACTCAAGAACCGATTTCGACCTTAAAGCTCATGAAGAATTCTCTGGAAAGAAACTACAATACTTCGATCCTGAACTAAAAAAGAGTTATGTTCCTTATGTTGTTGAAACCTCTATTGGTCTTGACAGAATGTTCTTGGCTGTATTGTCAAATTCACTTCAAGAAGAGACTTTAGAAGATGGAAGCACTCGAACCGTAATGAAAATTCCAGCTATTTTAGCCCCTGTGAAAGCAGCAGTATTCCCATTAGTTAAAAAAGATGGACTACCTGAAATAGCTCAAAAGATA
>DATGMT010000180.1:0-4967 GCA_035307265.1 Aequorivita sp. | reverse complement strand
ATTTGCAACTTTGAAAAAACGTTGTATCTTTGCCGTCGCATTTGAAAAACAATGGTCCGTTCGTCTAGGGGTTAGGACGTCAGGTTTTCATCCTGGTAACAGGGGTTCGAATCCCCTACGGACTACAAAAAATTAGATTTTTAATAAGAACACAATGGCAAATCACCAGTCCGCATTAAAGAGAATTAGAAGTAACGAAGCAAAGCGCCTTCGTAACCGTTACCAGCATAGAACTGCTCGTAATGCCATGAAGAAGTTCCAAGAGCTTACTGAAAAGGCAGAAGCAGAGAAAATGTTTCCAACGGTAATTTCTATGATCGACAAGTTAGCCAAGAAAAACATCATTCATGATAACAAGGCTGCAAACTTGAAATCGAATATGGCTAAGCACATGGCTGCGCTATAAGGTTCAAAAATCATTAAGGATTTTCAAATGAATAGACCTTCCGATTTTATCGGAAGGTTTTTTTATTGTTTGTCATTGTTGTCTGTATAAAATTAGATGGCCTCTGTTAATTCTGCATTTTTGAATTGAATAACACCTAGATTATTTATTAAGTTGAGTAGGGATATCCTAGGGACATCCTAGGGACGTCTATAGAGTAAACTCGGGTAGTATTATGGATTACAATTGCTGTGTTTATGCAAAAATTGTAGTTAACCTAAAGAGAAATAATTCTACATTTTAACTCCTCTGAATTGCGCTCTAAAAGCTTTTAAAACACACTTCTAGTGTTTATTGTTTGTATCTAAC
The DNA here is from genome assembly GCA_035307265.1 of Aequorivita sp. GTDB lineage: Bacteria > Bacteroidota > Bacteroidia > Flavobacteriales > Flavobacteriaceae > Aequorivita. Next base: position 4,213 of record DATGMT010000180.1, on the reverse strand, counting down.
TGAAGTAGGAACAAGGCATGTGTAGTCGCCGTTGTTTCGCATCACATCTCTAACGATTGTGGAAGATATATTGGATACTTCAGGAGAGCTAATGAGAAATAGAGAATCTACCTCAGCTATTTTGTAGTTTGTTTGTGCTATAGGCTGTTCGTAGTTCAGGTCTGTTGCATTACGCAAACCTCTAATAATAAACTGGGCGTTCTCTGTTTTACAGAATTGAGCCGTAAGTCCAGAATAGCTTTTCACTACCACTTTTTTCTCGTCCTTAAATGCCTCTTCGATAAAGGCTATACGTTGTTCTAAAGTGAACATGGTTTTTTTGTCAGCATTAACACCAATGGCAATAATTAACTCATCTACGAAAGGAAGAGCCCGATTTATAATATCTATATGTCCAAGTGTTATAGGATCGAAAGTGCCAGGAAAAACAGCTCGTTTCATAATTTCTATTGTTTAAATTGGTTGATATACAGAAGTTATGTTTCTTCTGCTTTATACTAATTTTGATACTAAGATGCCTAAAGCAGCAATGATGGTTGCTAAAAGAACCCCTCGAGCTCTATAGGCTTGATTCTTTTTTAGAAAGACAAAGAAGGCTAAAAAGTTTAAGATAGCTCCAAGAGCAATTAGGCTTCCTAAAAAATCGTTTTCTAAAGCGAGCTTTAGTGAATCTTCTATTTCATAATCTGAAAAGAAGAATATGTATAAGTACATTCCAGATGCATTGCACAGGAGTCCAACAATCAGACCTATTAGAATTTCTTTTGTGTGTGGTTTCATAATATTTTCAAAATATAATTTCTAAAGTTCCCAGCTGTTTAATTCGTTGATGGCATGGTGTGCTGTTAAGTCGAATTGAACTGGAACAACCGATACGTATCCTTGTTCTAACGCCCACTCGTCTGTGTCTTTGCCTTTGTCTTGGTTAACAAACTCACCAGTAAGCCAATAATAATCTCTTCCAACTGGATTTGTGCGTTTGTCGAATATTTCTTTCCAATAGGCATTAGCTTGACGGCATATTTTTATACCTCGTATTTCACTTGCATTGAGTTTAGGTATGTTCACATTTAAGACAACACCTTTTGGAAGACCGTTTTTCAGGGTTTCTTCGGCAATGAGTTTCACATATTTTTTAGCAGGATTAAAATCTGCTTCCAAAGAAAAGTCTAAAAGTGAAAATCCAATAGCGGGAATTCCTGAAGTTCCAGCTTCTACTGCGGCGCTCATCGTTCCGCTATAAATAACATTAATAGAAGAATTGCTACCGTGGTTAATTCCGCTTACGCATAAATCGGGTTTTCGTTTTAAAATTTCGTTTATAGCAAGTTTAACACAGTCAACAGGTGTTCCGCTGCAGCTGTATTCTTTATGAGTTTCTCCATTGGGTAGTTTTATACTATTACAGTAAATAGCATCGTTAATAGTTATAGCGTGACCCATCCCGCTTTGTGGCGAGTCTGGAGCTACAACACACACGTCGCCAATGGTTTTCATTACCTCTATCAGAGTTCGAATGCCTGGAGCGTTGATACCATCGTCGTTTGTAACTAATATAAGGGGACGTTTATTTGTCATAATAATGTATCTAAGTCTTATAACTCAAAAATACATTTATTAATCCATTTCAAAGAGACATCGATTATATTCCGTTAGAAGGAAGTTTTAAAAATTGGTTTAACAAAATATTATTACGTTTCTCTCTTAATGGCACGGTTTTTTGTATAATTTAGGCAGTCGATAAAAATTAAGAATTGAACATGCGGATTTTGAAGAAAAATTTTAAAGTATTATTTCTCGCTGTATTTGTGGCAATAGCCTCATGCAGTTTTACTACAAAGGAATTTAATGAGCCAGATAAGGATAAGCTCTTGTTGGATATTATAACTTATGTGCTACAGAAAGGACATTATGATCCAAAGGATATTGATGATACTTTTTCACAAGGTGTCTATCAAAAATTTATCAAGGGAATGGATCCTTTGAAACGTTACTTTTTAGCTTCGGACATAGAAGAGTTTAGTGCTTATGAAAAGCAAATAGACGATCAAATACTGAACAAAGATCTAACGTTTTTTAACTTGGTTCACAGTCGATATTTAGAAAGACTGAGTGAGGTTCAAAAAATATATCCGCAAGTTTTAGATAAGCCCTTTGATTTTAATGCTAAAGAAGCAATCAATGTTGATTATGACAACCACCAATTTGCAAGCTCTGAAAAAGAACTTCGCGAAAGATGGAGAATGCAGCTCAAGTTTTCAACACTTTCGGGTTACTATGATTTAGTTGAAGGACAAAAACCAAAGAAGAAAAAAGAAGGAGATGCTGAAGAGAGTGAAGCTGCAAATGATGAAAAGTCAAAAAAGAAAAGCGCTGAACCTGTAGAAAAAAAGTCTCTTGCTGAACTTGAAAAGGATGCACGAGAAACAACGAGAAAGTCTCTTGATGAGTATTTCGATTTCACAAAAGATTTACAACGCAAAGATTTCTTCGCAATATATCTCAATACGATTGTTGAAGAATTCGATCCGCATAGCAACTACTTTGCCCCGCCAGATAAAGATAGATTCGATCTGCAAATGTCTGGGAAACTTGAAGGAATAGGGGCGAGGCTACAAAAGAAGAATGATTATATCACCGTACTTGAAGTTATAAGTGGAGGGCCCGCGTGGAGAAGTGAGCAGATTGAAGTGGGAGATGCTATTCTAAAAGTAAAACAAGAAGATGAAGACGATGCTGTTAGTATTGTTGGAATGCGTCTTGACGATGCCGTAAAACTTATCAAAGGACCAAAAGGAACTAAAGTTACTTTAACCATTAAAAATGTTGATGGAACTATATCGGATAAAGTGTTGATTCGAGATGTTGTTGAACTAGAAGAAACTTATGCTAAATCTTCTCTTGTTGAAAAGGATGGCCATAAGTTTGGATTGGTAAACCTACCTCAGTTTTATTTTGACATGCACGACTATAAAGAGCGTAATGCTGCATCGGATGTTAAAAAGGAAATTCTTCGATTAAAAGAAGAAGGTATGGAAGGCTTAGTGTTCGATCTTAGAAATAACGGAGGAGGATCTTTACGAACCGCTGTTGATATTGTTGGTTTATTTATAGAGTCAGGTCCCGTAGTGCAAGTAGCTTCTCCAGGCAACAAAGAAGTACTTAGAGATAAGGGAACAGAAGTAGTTTGGGATGGTCCGTTAGTGATTTTGGTCAATGAGCTTTCTGCTTCAGCATCCGAAATTTTAGCTGCTGCCATGCAAGACTATAAGCGTGCAATCATCATTGGTAGTGAACAAACCTACGGAAAGGGAACGGTACAGAACTTAGTAGATTTAAACCGTTGGTTACGAAATAATGACCTTGGAGATTTAGGTGCTTTAAAAATCACTTCGCAAAAGTTTTATCGTGTAAACGGAGGATCGACACAGTTGGAGGGAGTGAAGAGCGATGTTGTGATGCCAGATCGATACAGCTATATAGATATAGGCGAAAAGGACTATGACAATCCTTTGCCGTATGATAAAATAAGTCCAGCTACAATTAAATTGTGGGATGGGTATATCGATTACGAAGAGACTATTAAAAAGAGTAAAGCTCGAATGGCTGAAAGTGAAATACTACAGCTATACGATGATAATGCTAAGTGGATTAAGTTACGTCGAGACGAAAAACAAATCAACCTTAACTTTGATGAATACACTGCAGAAATAGAAAGAAGAAAAGAAGAAACTAAGCGATTTGAGGCTATGGATAAATACGACAATAAGTTGAATTTCCAATCTTTGCCTTATGAAATAGCTTTAATGGAGCAAGATACTACACTTTCTGAAAAACGTAAAAGATGGCATAAAGGCTTGAAAAAAGATATTTATGTTGAAGAAGCCATTCACGTTTTGCAAGATCTAAAGATGGCAAATATCAAGGTTAAAAAAATGGCTGATATTAAGAAATAAATAGTCTACACATTTAAATGCTAAAGACTGTAGAATAAAAAAACCTGCGAGGAGATTATCCTTGCAGGTTTTTTCAGTAAAGTGCAGTAGTATTCTGTTTCAATCCTTTTATAATTTTATTAAGGGTGAAAAAAATCAGTAAATTTGAGCTGTGAAAAAATCTACCTCTTTAACTCAAATAGCACTTCGGAAGTTTAGAAAGAACTTCCTTGGAGTTTTTAGTTTTGGGTTTTTAGTAATTTGTGTTCTGTTAGCCA
>DATGMT010000179.1:0-32257 GCA_035307265.1 Aequorivita sp. | reverse complement strand
TGCGCAACCTGGCGAAGACTTAGAGGAACGCGATCTTATCATTGAACTTAAAATATTGGCAGATGTAGGATTGGTTGGCTTTCCAAATTCAGGGAAATCGACATTGCTTTCAGTAATTACAGCTGCTAAACCAAAAATTGCCGATTACGAGTTTACTACTCTAAAGCCTAACTTAGGAATAGTAAAATATCGCGATTTTAAAACCTTCGTAATGGCAGATATTCCTGGAATAATCGAAGGTGCTGCCGAAGGAAAAGGGATTGGACATAGATTTCTTCGACATATTGAACGAAACTCCACTTTGTTATTCCTTATCCCTGCCGATGCTCCTGATATCAAGGAACAATACGAAATTCTTTTGGACGAGCTAAGACGCTATAACCCACAATTGCTCGATAAAGAACGATTGGTTGCTATTAGCAAAAGCGATATGCTTGACGAAGAATTAAAAGCCGAAATGAAGACAATTCTCGATAAGGAATTTAAAGGAATTCCATATTTGTTTATTTCTTCTGTTGCCCAACAGGGGCTTACAGAATTGAAAGATAAACTCTGGAAAATGCTCAATTAAGATTACAAAAGATATTGACATTTGTTTGCCAATCGGGTCCAAGTATACTTATCTAGCTGAGCCGAGGCACAATATCCTCTAATTAATCCTTTACGAAGACTAAGTTTAGTTCAACTCTCTTACATATGATTAATTGTCCTTTTCTCGTTCTGCCAAAAAATCAGAATTAAAATAAGATCCTTTTAAGGGCTTTTTTCAGATACTCTGTTAGACATAAGGAACGCAACAAGAAATTTGTTAAACAATAACAAAGCACAATTGGTAGTAGCTATTTTACGTATTTTTATTAAAAAGAAAATGTGATGAAATTTTTCTCAATTTTTATTCTCTCACTGATTTTTATATCATGTGGAGCTTCTGTTGCTGTTGACTATGATAAAGAAGTAGACTTCAATAGTTATAAACTCTATAATTTCTATCCAAGTATTCAGTCTGGATTAAGTCAGATAGATGATAAGAGAATCATCCGCATAGCTGATAGTCTATTAGCTTCAAAAGGATTTATAAAAAGTGAAACCCCGCAAGTGTTTGTGAATTTTTATGCTGATGAAACCACTTCTCGCTCAAAAAACACCGTTTCAATCGGAGTTGGTGGAGGCGGTAGAAACATGGGAGTGGGTGTAAGTGGAGGGATTCCAATTGGTGGTAAAACTATTAATCAGCAGCTAACTATAGACTTTGTGGATTCTGAAAACGACAAGCTTATTTGGCAAGCTATTGCTGAAGGTGAATACAAAGAAAGATCAACACCAGAGCAAAAAGAAGCCTACTACCTTTCTGTTATTCAGAAGGTGTTAAAGAAATATCCTCCCAAAGTAAAGTAGTAACTTTTGAATTTTCAGATTTTGAAACCGCTTTCCTTCTTACAGAAATTACTTCCAATTTTATTTCTACTTCCTTTTTTCCCCTTAGCACAGTCGGAATACACACAAGCTGTTAAATATTTTCAGGAGCAAAAATTTTCAAAGGCAAAGCCTATTTTCGAAAATCATTTAAAACAAAACCCTAACGACAATAGAACTAAGGAATATCTTGGAGATATAGCAGTACATGCTAAAGATTGGGATACGGCAATTTCTTACTATGAAGCTTTAGCAAAAGCCACACCTTCGAGTGCTAATATTCATTATAAATATGGAGGTGCAATGGCTATGAAGATGCAGTCTATTAGTCGATTAAGAGCAGTTTCATACATTGGCGATGTTAAACGAGAATTTGAAACTGCCGCAAATCTAGATCCTAAACATATTGAAGTGCGTTGGGCTTTGATAGAATACTATTTGCAACTTCCATCAATTTTAGGTGGCAGTGAAAAGAAAGCAATCGCTTACGCCAAAGAATTAAGCAAAATCTCACCTGTTGATGGATATCTAGCAGAGGGTCATATTTTTGAATATTCTGAAAAGTATAAAGAAGCCGAGAAATCATTCAAAAACGCTATAGAAGTTGGTCAATCACCTCATACCTATCAACGATTAATTAACCTGTATCTGAAAGCTGACAATCCTAATAAAGCTCTGGAAACTGCTTTAGAATCATTGAGATTGCATCAAGACAATAATATAAACTATCAAATAGGTGAAATTGTAGCCGAATCAAATATCCAATCAGCAAACGGTATTGAATGCTTAGGAAATTATATTTCTAATTACACTAAGGAAGATAGATTGCCAAAGGCATGGGCGTATTATCGATTGGCTCAGATTCACAGAAACCTACGAAATAAGCAAATTGCTTTAACTTGGATAAATAAAGCATTAATAGATATGCCGAATTTTAAAGAGGCGAAAAAAGAAAGATCACTCATTTTAGCGCTTTAAACCTAAATTCAGAATTCTAAAATTCGAATTAGAAAAAGTATATTTACACCAAAATTGTCATTTAAAGCATAGCTAATAGATGACGCCCTGAGCGCAGTCAAAGGGCTAAACTTGAAACCCAAAACTACCACATGAGAATCCATTTTATAGCAATAGGCGGGAGTGCCATGCATAATCTTGCCTTGGCACTACATCAAAAAGGAGATACTATAACCGGAAGTGATGATGAGATTTTTGAACCTTCCAAATCAAGGCTTAATAATAAAGGTTTACTTCCTGCAGAGTTTGGTTGGTTTCCTGAAAAAATAGCTTCAGATATAGACGCGGTTATTCTTGGAATGCACGCCAAAGCTGATAATCCCGAGCTTTTAAAGGCTAAGGAACTAGGATTGAAAATCTATAGCTATCCCGAATTCCTTTACGAACAGTCCAAAAACAAAACTCGTGTTGTGATTGGTGGGTCACACGGAAAGACAACTATAACCTCAATGATTCTCCACGTGATGAATTATCACGAAAAGGATGTGGATTATATGGTTGGTGCACAACTCGAAGGTTTCGACACCATGGTGAAAATAACTAACGACAATGACTTTATGGTTATTGAAGGAGATGAATACCTTTCTTCACCAATCGATAGACGACCAAAATTCCACCTTTATAAACCAAACATTGCTCTGCTTAGTGGAATAGCTTGGGATCATGTGAATGTGTTTCCTACGTATGAAAACTATGTAGATCAATTTGAAATATTCTTAAATGAAATCACCAATGGCGGTGCAATCATCTATAACCAAGAAGATCCTGAAGTAAAGCGCATTGTTGAAGCCTCAAATAGTCCGATTAAAAAATATCCTTACGCTACTCCAGAATACACCGTTGAAGATGGTACTACACTTTTAGAAACGCCAGAAGGGGCAATGCCTATCGAAATATTTGGAAAACATAACCTAAACAACCTTGAAGGTGCTCGATGGATTTGTCAGTTAATGGGTGTTGATGCCGATGATTTTTACGAAGCTATTGCAACTTTCAAAGGAGCTAGCAAACGTTTGGAAAAAATTGCCGAAACCAAGAAAGCGGTTGCGTATAAAGATTATGCACATTCACCAAGCAAGGTAAAAGCCACAACACAAGCAGTAAAAAATCAATATCCCGATAGAAAACTAATTGCTTGTTTAGAACTTCACACTTATAGTAGTCTGTCACCAGGTTTCCTTAAAGAATATCGCGGGACTTTAGAGTCAGCTGATACAGCCGTAGTGTTTTACTCTCCACATGCTGTGATGATTAAAAAACTAGAGGAAATTAAAGGTGAGCAAATTGAAGAGGCATTCGACAGAAAAGACTTAGTAGTTTTCACCAATCCAGCCGATTTTAAAACCTACCTCTACAGTCAAGATTATGAAAATACTTGCTTGCTTTTGATGAGCAGTGGAAATTACGGAGGATTAGATCTTGAGCAGGTGAAAGGGTATTTAGAAAAGTCTTAAAAGCGCTCCGAAAGCCTTTCAGTCGTTAGTCTATCTTTTACGCCTTCGACGTTAGTGATTTAAAAAACACGAAGCCAAACCCTAAGAAGAGCATCAAGTGAAACGGGAATAGTCCGAAGTCGCCTCCTTGGTCACCAACTATAAAGGCACTGTACATTCCAAATGCAAAGTATAGCATTAAGAGCCCTTCAAGGATGACATTGGTAGAAATATTTTTAGAAATATATTTATTCTCTTTCCAGCTTTTGTTGAGGTCTCCAAGGTTGAATTTTGGAGTGCGGATAAATTCACTTTTCTTTCTAAAGTGTCCTTCTAATACTGCAATAGAGTTATGGAGGGAGAACCCCATGGCAACGGAAAAGAATGTGAAAAATGAAGCAAAATACTTTATAAACCCTTTAATTCCACCGCCGTATATTGTTTTGTATGTATGCCAGTAACACACAAAAAATATGACTGTACTGATTACAAAAAAGCTCATTACAAAGAAGTAGACTTTTAGGTGTTCGTATTCATTTTTAATATAGAGGATCGGGATACTAAGGATAGCAACAATCAAGATGTTTAAAAACATTGTGCTGTTTAGCAAATGCAGGAATCCGTGGACTTTGGTTTTAAAAGGAATATTGGGGCTTAAGAAAACCCGTTTTGCCATCTTCTGAAAGTTTTCTGCTCCACCTTTATTCCATCGAAATTGTTGTGATCGTGCAGCGCTAATAACCACAGGAAGTTCTGCAGGGGTTTCAATTTCTTCTAAATACTTAAATTTCCAGTTTTTGAGCTGTGCTCTATAACTAAGGTCTAAATCTTCTGTTAATGTATCGCCTTCCCAATTTCCAGCATCCATGATGCATTCTTTCCTCCAAACACCAGCAGTACCATTAAAGTTGATGAAATGGCCCTTGCTATTTCTTCCCACTTGTTCTAAAGTGAAATGCGCATCCAAAGCAAAAGCTTGAACTCGTGTAAGAATAGAATAATCACGGTTCAAATGTCCCCATCGAGTTTGAACAACCCCAATTTCCGGATCTTTGAAATACGGAATTGTGTTTTTTAACCAATCTTTATCTGGAAGAAAATCTGCGTCAAAAATAGCTATGTATTCACCTTTTGCTGTTTTTAAACCTTCCTTTAATGCTCCTGCTTTAAACCCTACTCGGTTTGTACGTGAAATATGCTGAATATTTAAACCCGTCTGTTGAAGTCGGTGTATGTGTTCAGCAGTAGTTTTAAATGACTCGTCCGTGCTGTCATCCAAAACTTGAATTTCTAATTTGTCTTGAGGATAATCTATTAAAGCAATATTATCCAGTAAACGTTCCATTACATATAGTTCGTTGTAAACTGGCAGTTGTATAGTTACAAACGGAATTTCTTCTTCTTTTGTAAAGTCAAAAACAAGTGCATTTTGCTGCTGTTTTCGAGCTTTCAGATAGTTGAAAAGCAGGTTTAATTGCGCCAAAGCATAAAGGAAAATTAGGAGGAGTGCTATAGAATAAATAACGATGATAATCGATTCAAGAATCATTTTTTGAAGCTGTATTTAAAGATCCATCCTAAAATTTTAACTCCTGCCATAGTTGCGCCTTTTACTGTGCCTGATACTTTCGAAACGCCAATACGATTGCGATAGGGCACAGGAATTTCTCTATATGTATATTTCTTTTTTAAAGCCTTTAACTGCATTTCAACTGTCCATCCGTAAGTTTTGTCTTCCATATTTAAGGCCAAAAGCTTGTCATATTTAATAGCTCTAAAAGGTCCTAAATCGGTAAAAGTAGAATGAAAGAAAAGTTTCATCAAAGTGGTCGCTAATTTATTTCCAAAACGTTGAGGAAAAGTCATCGATCCATCTTCTCTTAACTCTTTAACTCTCGAGCCGAGAACAAAATCAATGTCTTCCTCAATGATAGGAGTAACAATTTTTGTTAATTCTGAAGGATAATCGCTGTAATCACCATCTAAAAAAACTATAATATCCGGTCGTTGAGCGGAATTTTCGGAGGCGTCTAAACCTGAAATGTATTCCATTCCCTTAAGGCAAGCGTATCCATATCCTTTTCTATTTTCAAAGAGAACAGTAGCGCCAGCATTTTTTGCAACTACAGAAGTGCTATCAGTAGAATTATTATCTACTACGATAACTTCTGAAACAATATCGGGGATTTCAGATATAACCTTCCCAATGGAAAGTTCTTCGTTAAAGGCAGGAATGACTACTTTGATGATTTTGTTCATATTGATCTGACGTCCAGACCCCAAAGGTTTTAAAAACTATTGGGGCCTAATTTCGAACTTACTTGTTTACAAATTTCATTAAATCTATGTCATTACCCAACAAAATCTCGGTAGGGTTAATTCGATTTTCCAAAGGACCATTTTCAAGCTTTAAAACTCCTCTCGGACAAACTGCGGAGCATATTCCACAGCCAACGCAGCTAGCTCGAACAATGTTTTCACCTTTTTGAGCATAGGCTCTAACGTCTATCCCCATTTCGCAATAGGTGGAACAATTTCCACAGCTGATGCATTGTCCACCATTGGTGGTGATTCTGAATTTAGAAAATAAACGCTGCTGAATTCCCAAAATAGCAGCCATCGGACATCCAAATCTACACCAAACCCTATTTCCGAAAATCGGGTAAAACCCAACGCCAATAACTCCACTAAATACCGCGCCAATTAAAAAGCCATACGACGCGCGAAGCGTTTCAGCATCGAAGAGGAAAAGTTTGTCGCCTGTGCTATAGTGTAGTACTATCAAAGCCATAATAACGACGAAATATCCCACAGCACCTATTTTAGCATCTTTTTTTAGTTCTTCTCGTTTATAAAACCAAATCCATAGCAATATTGCCGTTAGCAATACTGCTACGCTAATTAAAAAAGTGTTTTTTGTAAACCAATATTTAGAAGTGTCATCTCCTAAAAAGCTGTAAACTACGGCTGTTGTCATTACAACTACAAAAACCAAAACACTATGAACCACCCATCGTTCTATTTTCCATGCAATAACGCGTTTATCGCTTAAGTGTCTAAACGAATCGCCAGCGGTTTCTGCCAATCCACCACAACCACAAACCCAACTACAGTACCAACGTTTTCCATATTTGTAAGTTAGAATTGGTGTTATGATTAGAATAGAAGCTACTCCAAAAATCAATAGACCTATGCCAACATTGCCAGCTGAAATAAATTCATCCACTCTGTATTGTTCGAAGTTATAATGGTTGAGCGGCCATATATTTTTAAGATCGTAGTAGGGGAGAGAGAAGGTTTCGCTATTTAAACGAAGCATTAATTCTGGAATGATAAAAGCAAAACCGAGTTGGAAAAACATCACAGAGAAGGTGCGTAGTCTTTCATATCTGTTATGGCGATATTTCATAAGAAATTTAATTCCGAAAGCTATAATCGCCAAAGTGTAAAGAGTTCCGTAAACAAACCATTGACTCGCGGGATTGCCACTTATTAATTGGCTTAAAGGATCGAATAAACCAACAATGCCTGTGTTGTTTCCTGTTTCAGACAGACCTAAATATTGAGGAAACCAATAGAGGAGGACATAGAAAAGTGTGAGTCCAATTCCTAGAATCCACGCCCAAAATCCGTGGGAGGTAAGAGATTTAAAATAAACGCCATCGTTTTTTATACCTGCATGTTTATTGGCGTAAGCAGCAATTGAAAACCAAATAGTTCCCCCAGCAATAGCAGTTAAAGAAGTTGTGAGCCATAAACTTTTGTTTGGGAAATCTACATTCAAGATTGCCAATACCAATATTGTCAACCCCAACAATCCAATTGCAGATGCTATTTTTTGTTGGACGTTTATGGTCTTTGGCGGCTCTCCTGTAAGAGACATATTTCTTTGTATTGAGCTCATGTTTTGTTGTTTTATGGAGTTTGGAAACCTATTCTAAATAGTAGTCTTCGTCGTCGATAATATACTTCCTTAAATCCAATGAATATTTAAAATTTTCTCTATCGTCAAATAAATCGATTACAAACGCACGATCCAAGGAAGTAGGCCTATCGGAGACCAAAGCTTTATAGGATGAATGTTTATAGTCTTTATAATTCTTACAAAATCCATGAATTACTGGGTTTAGATTGATATAGACCACTAGCTTCCTTAAATAATCTTCAGAGTCAATTCTTTTTCTTTGGAATTTGCGTTGGAATAAACTGCCCTTTCTTCCATATTTCTTATTAATTGCTTTCGCGTAGGCGTTAAAGAAATTTGAGAAAGCCTGAGAAATCTTTTTGTCTTCAATGTTTTTTGTGTTTATCAATAGATGAAAATGATTTTTCAATAAACAGTAGCTTAATATATGGGCAACAGGAACGATATACTTCTTTAGTAGTTCTAAGAAATACGGGTAGTTTTGTTCTTCTATAAATATGTCTTCTCCGTTATTCCCACAGTTATAAATGTGATAATACTGTTCGGATGTTAATGGCTCGTATTTCATATTTATTTTAGTTTTTACTTCAAAGGGTTCTAAACCTAGAAGGGCTTTTTAAATTCCAAACTCCTTCTCAAATCTCAAAGGTCTTCTCAAACCCCAAAGGTCTCGAAGACCTTTGGGGTTTTTATAAAGTTATGGTTTTGTATTTATAATCTGGTAGGTCTTTACATTGAGATTATTCTTTTTCATAAACCTAAGAATTTGTAATAGTACTTATTTTCTAAAAATATATTTTCTCGATTATTTCCTCTATATATAAATATGATAGTGTTGTTCGGAAGTTAATGGTTCGTATTTCATATTTACTTTAGTTTTTTACTTCAATGAGTTCTAAACCTTGAAGGTCTTCTTAAACCCCAAAGGTCTTTAAGACCTTTGGGGTTTTATAAAGTCATCGCCGCTTGCTTTAACAATAAATACTCCTTTCTAACTTCTTCTTCATATCTCCTAAAAAACTCTGGGTCGAAGTTGGCTTCTTTCAGGTTCTCAACTACAAAATCTACACTTCGTTTTTCACTTAACCATTTATCAAAAACTTCGTGCTTCATTCTTATTCCAAAAGTGTTTACTCCTAAAAACGCTTTGGTTTCTTTATGGTAAGAAATTGTTATTGCTCTTAGGTTACTATCGCATTTCCAATGAAATTGTTCTTCGTAGTTTTTTCTTCTTCCGTTTGGTAGTACCCATCCGTAGGTTTGATATTCGATATCGAAAAACTTGGCGCTGTTGAACCAGTGGCCAGGTTTATATTCAATCGGATTGCCGCAGATGGTTTGTGCTACAGTTTCGCCCATCATTCTGCCTGTGTACCATACGGCCTCTATAGGCGGCCGTTGATCAATGGGGTCGCGTTGTTGGGCGCAATCGCCAATGGCGTAAATATTTGGAATATTGGTTTCTAGTTTTCGGTTTACTAAAACTCCTATATCGGTTTCAATTTTAGAGTTTTTTAGAAAGGAAATATTAGGTTTAACGCCTGTTGCAATTCCAACTACACGACAAGGGATTTCTTCGCCTGAAGTAGTTAGAACAGCATGAACATTTCCTTTTTCATCACCCAAGATTTTATCGAGTTGGGTGTTGTGCCTTATGTCCACACCGTGTGATTGTATGTGTTTAGAAATTATTTTGGCATTAGGTAGTGGAAGTGCATTTTCCCAAAAAGCAGGTTCTCGGACTAACATAGTGACATCGATATTCCTTGTTTTAAGCATTTCAGCAATTTCAACACCAATGAGTCCTCCGCCAACTATTACTGCTTGCGGACACACTTTGTTATTGGGTGCATTTTTTTCAAGGTTTTCTAAGTCTTGTTTTGTGACCATTCCTTGAACACCGTTTAGGTTTAGTCCTTCCCAGTTAAAAGTGTTTGTTATAGACCCGGTTGCGAGAATAAGCTTGTCGTAGGTTAGCGTGTCGCCTTCTTTAAAATAAAGGGTTTGGTTATCGGTATCTATTGATTCTACATAGCCTTTTTTTAAATTTAGTTGGTTCTTCTTCCAGAACCAATCTTCGTAGGGTTTAATGTCTTGCCAGCGCATATGACCCATATAAACATACATAAGAGCTGTGCGTGAGAAGAAATGATCAGCTTCTGCAGAAATAATTGTTATGCGTTTATTTGAAAGCTTGCGGATATGTCTAGCCGCAGTTATGCCAGAAATCCCATTTCCTATAATAACAATATGCTCCATAGTGGCTGTGTTGATTATAAAATTGAATGAATTTGAAAATTACACATTTTCTTTGGGGATGTGAAAGTGAGTGGGTGTTAAGTTCGTCTAATCTTTTAAGTAGAACTTACATATAAATGTAGCGAATTCATAAAGGTTTTGTCGAGTTATAGAAAATAAAAAGCCTGAACTATGCTTAGCGAAGTTCAGGCTTTTGAGTGGTTTATGTTAATTATAAATTACTTGCTTTTTTGAAGTTGCATCTCTTTGTTGTTTGAAGATTTCACTGGAGTATCAGTAGGCTGTTGTTCTTGCAATAGTTGAGGCCTAGAACTTGAGTGTTTTTCAACAGCTTGAATGTCTGACTCTGTGCTCGCGGCTGTTTTGTCTTTTGCTTTTTCAGATTTAACCTTATCTTCTTTTACTTTTACAACTCGAGTTTCCATCATTTCAGCTGGCCCAGGTCCAATAGGGAATCTAAGCCCTACATGCTTTGAAGCGATACTTCCATCACTAGCAATATCATCTGCACGATTTGCTACAATATGATATGAAAAAGGAGTGTTACTTGTACCGCCATTAAGTTCTTTTACAAGAAAACCACTAGCAGTTTTTTCTGTTACGAATACACCGTTACATTCACCTTCAAGTTGTATAAATACCTTTAGAGGGTGTTTTTCTGAAACGTGAATAGATTTAGCGAAAAGCGGGTCTATATTAATATAAACACTTCCATTTTGTAATTTTCCAACGCCATAATCTTCAAATAGAATCTCGGGAGCTTCGGGTGCGAAAAGTACTCTCTTATTACCTGCACTATCATCAACTAATGTTGAAACAGTACCATTTCCAATGATTTTGTAATTTGTGCCATTTTCACCCCATTGATTTGAATTATATTTAATACCAACATAAGCGTAGGAAGGTGGAGGAATATTAGTAAAGAACCCATACTCTCCTCCAGCAAAATATCCACCATAGTAATTATTTGTGGAAGTACCTCCTATAGTACCTCCCTCTGAAGGTACAGCTCCTCGATGATATCCTGCAATCTTAGCTCTTGCTCTGATTGTGTTTGGGCCACCTTCAGGGTTTGTTCCTAAATTGAACTCCCCAGCAGCATTACCACTGTTTGTAGAACCTGTTCCAGAGTCAGATGCACTTGCATAAATTCCTGTTTTGGAGCCATTTGCCACTATTCCCGCACCTCCGGGAGGAGAAATAATTGTTAAGTTATTATTTCCAATACCTATAACCCCAATTCCATCTGTAGACCTTCCAAATCCACCTGCTCCATAACTACTTCCAGAGAGTGAGGCTCCCAGTCCTATAGGTCCTCCTAATACACCAGAAACATTATTTCCTGAAACTAGAAGCCCCATTTCATCTACATTATAGCTACTAGCTGTTACTCCTATACCTTCTTGAGCTATACCAACAACACCATGTCCACTACCAGTAGCTATACCAAAAACTGCATCTCCTGTTCCAGTAGTTTGTGCATTAATAGCTCTATTGTCTTCAGCTTCTGTTGCTATAGCCATCATACTTCCAGTTGCTATGGAGTTAAAAGAAGAGGTGAATGCTACAGTGCTGTTGACTGCTACCCTTCCATCAGCAAGAACTCTCATTCTTTCTATATTATTCGTTCCAATTCTAAGTGCTTGGTTATTCCTAAAAAACTACTGTTTGTGGCTTCATTTCCTGTAAGGCTCCATTTGTCTATTGGTGCATCCGAGGCCATTATTCGGATCCATCGTGTGCCTCCATTCCAGTAGTAGAATCCCTTCCCGATAGTTTCGTTTGTGTTATATACTAGAAGGCTTTCTTCTGCTTCTATGGCTGGGTCAATTGGACTTGCGGTGTTTAAGTCGGTTAGTCTAACCCTGGGAATTAGGATTCCTTTTGTGTTACCATGAGTGCCATCGCCAATGTCGAGTAGCGAAGCGCTAGATGGATTTGTATTGCCAATTCCTACTTGCGCAAAAGAATTTAAAGAAAAGAAAAATAAAAAAGAATGGGCAAGGAGTATAAGCCCCTTTTAATGTTAAGCATACATTTCATTTTGAGAAGTTGAATAATTAATTTTTAACTCATTATTTGGGGATGTGCAATCATAATAATTTTTTATGAAAAAGTGAATGTTTTGTTAAAAAAAATACATTAATACTTTATATTCTTAATTATATAATGTCTAACTAAAGCTTTAGGTCCTTATGTATACTGATTTAAGGCTTCAAGTTTACAATTCGAAAATTAAACTTGACTTAGGGGGTGCTAATGTTGTATATTGCTTTTTTAGTATACTCCTGGAATGAACTGTGTGTTATCTTATACAGGCGATTGAAAAATGAAGGACGTATGGAAACATTATTAATATTCAGTTTTATATTCCTAACTCTTATACTTTGGTTTTGGGCTTTGGTAGATATTTCAAGGTGAAAGTTTAGAAGTCCAATAATGAACACCATTTGTCTTTTGATAGTTTTGTTTCTCGCTACTATAGGTTCAATCGTTTATTTTCAGATGAAGAAAAATGTAATCCTCAGTGAGTCGAGAAGGTTTCAGTCTAAATTCGATAGGGCATAATTTTGGTGTTTTGGGAGATAAAAAACACTCTGTTTTTTTATTAATTGTAAAATCAACCTAAACCCAACCCATAGTAGACCCAGGCTTACTCCGGACTTAATATGGACTATCCATGAGGTATCTATGGAGTATCTGTGAAGTATCTGTGAAGTTGATCTGTCCTAATATAACCAGACAAATTAATAGACTCTGATATAATTAAACAACTGAGTTGGTAGTTTGTAGTTGGTTGTCACTCAGAATTCGTCCTACGTCTTACGTTCTACCGTCCAATGCCAATAAACACACCCGTCATCCAGCACGAACTGTCTTATTAATTTAACGGCACAACATTTGAATATCTTTTCAATCAAATTTAATATAGCTTATGAAAACCTTACCTCAATCTATTACATCTGTAATTTTTTTAATTTTCAGCACGCATTTTCTTTCTGCGCAGACAGTTTTGGAAACCAATGCTTCGTTGTTGGATGCTACTATTTATGGTCGTGGTGCTAGTTTGCATCACACTGCCAAACAACTGTCTATTCCAAGTGGGAATTCGGAATTAGTGATTAATCAAATTGCACAAAATATAGATCCACAGAGCATTCGTGTGACTAGTGAAAGCAATCAAATAACCATACTTTCGGTTTCTTTTGAGCGGGATTATTTGGCGAATGGTGAAAACCAAAGTTCGCAGTATGTAGTATTAAAGAAAAGATATGACGAAGCTAAATCGGTTTTGGATGATTTTATAAATGCTCGAAAAGGAGAGGAAAGCACCTTGGCATTGTTAGAGGAAAATCGAAAATTTGGAGGTCAAAATGGAGTTTCACCTGCAAGCATGGCAGCCATGATTAAGTATTATCGATCAGAATATAAAACGTTAGCTGCCAATATTGTAAAGCTGAAAGAGGAAGAGCAAGAACAGCAAAAAACTGTTGATAAGCTTAGAAGACAAATGCAAGAGGCTGGTGGAAGTGGGCAAAATGCTGGTCAACTGGTGGTTCGAATGAATGCCAGTAGGGCCATAACTACAGATTTCGACATTAATTATTTTACTGATAATGTGTCTTGGGCTCCTTTTTACGAAATTAGAGTGGATAATTTAAATGAACCAGTTCAATTGGTTTATAAAGCCAATGTGTCTCAAAATACAGGGATAGATTGGAAGCAGATTAAATTGGCTTTTTCTAGCGGGAATCCACGACGAAATAATAACGCGCCACAATTAAATCCATGGTGGGTTGGGTTTCAGCAACCACGTATGAAATCGATGGACATGTTGCTTCAAGGTAAGGCGGCAGGTGTGCGCGTGGAAAACTCAATGGAAAGTGCACCAAGCCAAGATATGGCGATAGTTGAAGAAAGCCAATTGACAACTTCTTTTGTAGTTAATACGCCTTACGATGTGTACTCCAATCAAAAGCCACAAGCAGTACAGTTGAAGCAATATCAATTGCCTTCGGAGTATTCATACTTTACTGCGCCCCGTTTGGATGCTGCTTCTTTTTTGATTGCTAAGGTTTCAGACTGGTCAAAATACAATCTCCTGCCTGGAAATGCTAATTTGATAATCGATAATAATTTTGCAGGAAGTTCCTATATAAATCCGAATTCTACGGATGAAACTTTAACGTTGAGTTTGGGGAGGGACGAGCGAATTATCACCAAACGCGAAAGAATTGATGAGGTTGGGAGCACTTCCTTTTTTGGAAACTCTCAAACACGAACATACACCTATGAGATTTCCGTTAGAAATACTCGTAAAGAAACGATAGATATTGATGTAAAAGAACAATTTCCGTTATCTACAGAAAAAGATATTGAAATTAAGCTTTTGGAAACTACCAATGCTAAGGTGGATAGGGACAAAGGAGAACTGGCTTGGAATCTTAATTTAAAGCCAGGTGAAACTAAGAAGTTGATTGTTTCTTATTCTGTGAAACTTCCAAAAGGTAAAGTGATTTCGGGAATGTGATATGCCTGATAGACCTCACAGTTCAGACATTCTAAATCCCAAAGGTTTTCGTAAACTTTTGGGATTTTTAACTAAAACCTTTTTAGTTTTTATTACCGATATGTTTGGAATAATATAAGTACAATTCCTCAGCATCTGCTCCCAACCATTTTTTTAAATGAATCGCCCAGAAGTGATATTGCAAAACCCAAACTCCATGTTCTCTATAACGTCTTGCTGAGGTGATGATTGAATGTTGAATTACGACGAATTTGTTTCGTTTATAGAGTTCGTTTATCAAAATATTGTCTTCGTAAATAATATAGTTTTCATCGAAACCTCCAATTTCTTCAAAAAGGGTTTTGGTTATAAACAGGCTTTGATCGCCGCCTCGTGAGATTTTCCAATTGAATTGGGTGAGCCATCCAGCTAGTTGTAGCCACCAATGTTTACTGTCGAATTTCATTCGGAAACAGCCCGATGGATTTCCGTTTCTAATTTCGTTTAAAATATACTGGTCGAAGTCCTTAGGAGGAAATGAATCTGCATGAAGGAAGTATAGTATATTACTTTTAGCCATTTTAGCTCCGTAATTCATTTGTTTAGCGCGGCCTTTTTCCGAATAAAGAAGATGGATAGAAGATGTGTTTTTATTATTTGCGAATTGAGAAATAAACTCCTCGATAGTTTGGGGTGTTTTGTCATTGCTACCACCATCTACCAGAATTATTTCCACTTCAATTTCTCCTGAAACAGAATTTATTAAATGTTTCAATAGATTTTGAATGCTATTGGCTTCATTGAATACCGGAATAATTATACTTAACATTTCATTTTCCATTGAAGTGTAATTTAGGTTTATCGGGAGTTTCTAATTGATATTGTGTGTGAAGTTTTCTTGAGTATGGATAAATTCATGGTTTTCTATATCGTTTTTTCATTCTGTAGTATAAGATGTATTTCGGAATATCTCGGTCTTAATCTTTAAATTTGAAAATTAAATAAATCAATAATATGAAAGTTTCAATAAACAGAATCAACGATAATTATCTTTTTGAAGCAAAAGGAGCTTCTGGAGTGCCAGTTTTAATGGATAATAGTGGAGAAGCAGACCCAAAAGGTGCCAGTCCGATGGAGCTATTGCTTATGGGTGTTGGAGGATGCAACGCTATTGATGTAGTTTCTATTTTGAAAAAGCAACGTCAAGAAATCACTTCATATAAAATTGATGTTGAAGGAAGTCGGAAGGAAGTTAAGGAAGCCAAGCCGTTTGAATCAATTCACGTAACGCTGTATTTGGAAGGAAATATCGATGAAGCTAAAGCGATTCGTGCAGCTGAATTGAGTTTTGATAAATACTGTTCAGTTTCTATCACAATGCAAGACTCTGTGAAAGTAACCCATAGTATTGTCTTAAACGGTAAGTCGATTTAGGTTGTTAGATGGTAGTATTTAGAGGGTAGTTTGTAGTTGGTAGAGAGTAGATTTTCAAAAGCTCTCCTTTGTCTATACTCTAGCAGCGTTAGCGGTCTAGGCTCTAGGCTCTAAATTAGAGCGAACAGATATAAGGTCTTATATAAAGTTATTTATCTTTGGCGGTGTTGAAAAATATGAGACATCCCCTAATTTTAATCGGTATTATACTTTTTTACTCTTCTCTTTTTGCTCAGGAGGAGGAGTTAAAGCCAATTTCTATTGATGTCGATTTTTTTTATGGAAGTATATTTGAGCACAATCCTGATTTACAGCATTTAATAACGGGTCACCCAACGGGTTTTCACCTTGCATACAACCGGAAAAGTTATGGTTTTAATGAGTGGGAGCGACGCTATAATTATCCGTCTTGGGGTTTTTCTATGCTTTATCAAAACATGCATAATAAACACCTTGGTGAAGCTTGGGGAGTTTATGGACACATCAATTGGTACTTCCTAAATCGGCATTTGATGTTTGGTGTAGGGCAGGGTATAGCTTATAATACAAATCCATATAATACAGATACCAACTATCAAAACAATGCTTATGGCTCGCATTTGATGAGTAGCACTTACTTGAAAGGTAATTTTATTTGGGAGAATATTTGGAAAGGTTTGGGGGCTCATGCGGGAATCACGCTTATTCATTATAGCAATGGAAATTTTAAGACGCCTAACAATAGTACCAATACATTAGCCTTTAATGTTGGGCTGAATTATAATTTGGAACATGAAGAATTTCCTGAATACATACAGAAAAAAGATTCACTCAGTTCAACCTACGCCGAACCTATAAAACTGAATTTTGCTTTTAGAGGTGGTGTCAATGAAAGTGACGTCATCGGGATGGGTCAGGAGCCATTCTATGTGTTTTCAGCCTATGTAGACAAGCGAATTAATTATAAAACTACTTTTCAAGCAGGTGTAGATGTGTTCTTTTCTACATTTTTAAAAGAATTGATTTATTATCGATCGGTTGCCTATCCAGAAGATGGACTTTCGGGAGATGAAGACTATAAGCGTGTGGGCGTTTTTGTTGGGCATGAATGGCGTTTTAATCGGGTGGCCTTTGTTGCTCAATTGGGTTATTACGTGTATTGGCCCTATGAATTTGAAAATCGGGTTTATAACCGACTTGAACTGAAGCGCTATATTTATAAAAATAATGTTTTTGCTACGGTTTCTGTGCATGCCCATTGGGCAAAAGCTGAAGCTGTAGAGTTTGGGATTGGGTATAGATTGTAACGCATAGTGCTTTCTTTTATAGAAAAACGATGAAAAGGATTGTTTACATTTTAATGGTTTTACTGTATGCGTGCTGCGACTCTGATAAAGGGTGGGATTGTATTAGAACCGCTGGCAGTATTGTTCAGCAAGAGGTTTCTACATCAGATTTTGATAAGATTGTGGTGTGGGGAGGTGTAAAGCTATTCGTTGAGCAAGGAGCAGAGCAGAGAGTTGTGATAGAAACAGGTTCCAATTTAATGGCTGATATAAATATAACAGCAACCGATGGCAGATTGAGTATTCACAATAATAACACGTGTAATTTGGTTCGAGATTATGGTATTACAAAAGTATTTGTAACCTCGCCTAATCTCACCGAAATCCGAAGTAGTACTGGAATGGGGATTGAGAGTGTAGGTTTGCTTTCCTTTCCATCTCTATCGCTATTGTCTGAAGACCATGCCTTTGAAGGTCAGACTCACGTAGATGGGGATTTCACTATGGATTTAGAGGTTGAAGACTTAATGGTTGTAGCTAATGGAGTTTCAAAATTTTATTTGAAAGGTTCTGTAAATAATGCCAGTTTCGGACTCTACTCAGGTGATTGCCGAATATATTCGGAAGATTTAGTTGTTCAAAATCTCGATGTTTATCATCGCAGTTCCGGCCCTATGGTGGTAAATCCTATAGAATCTATTAAAGGTGAAATTGTGGGTATTGGAAATATTATTTCTAAAAACAGACCATCTATTGTTGAGGTGGAGGAACGATATAGAGGAAGGTTGATTTTCGAATGATTTTAGATGGTAGGTGGTAGTTTGTAGTTGGTAGAGAGTAGTTGGTAGAGAGTAGACTTTCAAAAGTTCTCCCCCGTCTATACTCTAGGAGCGACAGCGGTCTAGGTTTTAAGTTGTTAGATGGTAGTTTGTAGATGGTAGTTACTCAGAATTCGTCTTACGTCTTACGTCCTACAGTCCTATGTCAAATTCGAAGTCAACTCTGAGAATAACTTTTCTAAAGTTCTGCTTTTCTGGTGAAGCTGAAGGATTTTTAATCCGTTATCATGTGCGTAGTCGAATACTTTGGCGCGCATATCTTCATCTGTACTAAAGTAGAGGTGATATACAAAGCCAACGGGGTTATCTACTTTGTCAATTTTCGGGAGGTTTTGTAATGCAACTTCCTCTACGCGATAATCAAATTCAACTTCAATGATTTGTTGTTGGTCTTTCTTGAGGTCTGAAAGCTTAGCGTCAAGGACTATTTTTCCTTTATTGATGATTATTACTCGGTCGCATATAGCTTCAACTTCTTGCATAATATGCGTAGAGAGCAATACTGTTTTGCTAGCTTTTCCGCTTTTGGAGTCTTTCCCCATGTTTTTTAGAAGTTGACGAATTCCAATTAATTGGTTTGGGTCAAATCCTGTTGTAGGCTCGTCTAGAATAAGTACTTCTGGATCGTGAAGTAAAGCCGTGGCTAAACCAACACGTTGTTTATAACCTTTAGAGAGTTCTCCAATTTTTTTATGAGTTTCAGGCGTGAGACCAGTAGAGGCGATTACTTTATCTACTTCTGCCTTAGAAATATTATAGATGCCTGCATTAAAGAGTAGATACTCTTTAACAAACATGTCTAAGTACAGTGGGTTTTGTTCAGATAAGTAGCCTACACTTTTTTGTACTTGTCGCACTTCCTTATCAACGTTAAACCCGTTTACATAAGCTTCACCTTCAGAAGCGGGAAGGTAGGAAGTGAGGATTTTCATCATAGTAGATTTCCCTGCGCCGTTGGGTCCTAGGAAACCAACAATTTCCCCTTTCTCAATTGAAAAGGACACGTTGTCCAGCGCTTTTTGATCGCCGTAGAATTTGCTGATGTTTTTTACTTCTATTGACATAATTTTCGGTTGACAAAATTACACAATTTTCAATGTTCGACAGACTGTTAAGACTTATAAAAACGCATTAATCATTTTGAATAATTATTTAGCTAAAGGGAATGAGGTTCGACTGCTTGTTGAAAGGTATAAGAATTTGATATTTAAAGTTCGGAAATTGATAAATCGTTATTAATAGGAAACAAGAAGTCAAAACCCCTAACCCCTGTGGTTATCAGTCTTCATTAAAGATTATGTAAATTTTAACCGGTGTTCAGACATTTGGAATGACATTTATTGGTTATTTTAGCATCGATGAGAATAAAAACGTTACTCGTTGTATTAGATAACCGTAAACCGATAGAAATATTGGCCGATATAGGTTTTTAATTAGACGTAGCATAACGGATTTGAAGTCCCAGTATGGGGCTTTTCTTTTTTCTTAAAAATTTATGCAAAACACAAAAGAGTTTAGAAATTGGTTGGATGCCTTCCAGCTTTCACATCCCTTCGTAATTGCGGGCCCGTGCAGTGCAGAGACCGAGGATCAAATGCTCAAGATTGCGCACCAATTGAAAGATACCGATACAACCGTAATGCGAGCAGGTGTATGGAAACCACGCACTCGTCCAGGTAATTTTGAAGGTGTAGGTGCCTTAGGGTTGAAATGGCTAAAAAAAGCAAAGGACGAAACAGGATTACTCATTGCTACAGAGGTAGCTAATGCCCATCACGTAGAATTGGCGCTTGAACATGATGTTGATGTGTTGTGGGTTGGAGCAAGGACGACCGTTTCACCATTTATAGTGCAAGAAATTGCCGATGCGGTGAAAGGAACCGACAAAATTATATTGGTTAAAAATCCAGTAAATCCAGATTTGGCTTTGTGGTTGGGTGCTGTAGAGCGATTTTATAAAGCGGGAATATCTAAATTAGGTGTGATTCATCGAGGTTTTTCAACTTATGAAAAAACGAGGTATAGGAACAATCCAGAATGGCAGATACCTATCGATTTACAAAACAATTACCCTGATTTACCATTAATCCTGGATCCTTCGCATATTGCGGGACGTCGAGATATCATTTTTGATTTATGCCAAACAGCTCTCGACCTGAATTATGACGGTTTGATGGTAGAAACACACCCAGACCCAGACAATGCTTGGAGTGATGCCGATCAACAGATTACACCAGATAAGCTGGTGGAAATAATGAAGCATTTAAAAGTTAGAAAAGCTGAAGGGGATGCGATTGAATTTACTAACAGACTAGAGACTAGACGTACACGAATAGACTTGATAGACGATCAAATTATCGAGCTTTTAGGCAAAAGAATGAAGATAGTAGATGATATTGGCGTGCTTAAAAAGGAAAACAATGTTGCTATTTTACAAGTGAATCGTTGGAATCAAATTTTGAAAAGAATGATTTTGCAAGGAAAACAAAATCAGTTGAGTGAAGAGTTTGTTTTGAGCATTTATAAAGCAATTCATCAAGAATCTATAGATCATCAAAAGAAGGTGATGAAGGATTAGAGCTTATTTTCATAATCCACTCTTTGTCCTAGAATTTTCACTGTAAACCCGCCACTACCTGCTATTTAAATAGAAAATATGGGTGTGAAATGTAAGCGTTTTAATTTTGTAATGAATTCTCAGGCATCTCTTCCCAATTTTGAATTGTTAGCCAAGAGTTTGAAAATGTTATGTATTTCATTGAAATAGGCTTTTGTTCTAAAAATCTAAAACCAGATATGCCATATTCATTCATATAGATAAGGTCAACCTTAGATTTATTCGATAGTTTATAGCTTCACATTTGCGTTCATTCGTTTTTCTTTAGCCTTCATTATTTCAGGAAGATATTTAGTTACTTTCTTTATTTTCAGTTCCGTAAATGTTTCTGTTTTTCTTACTACTGCCATTTTAGAATCGTTATTTTTAAACATTCATCAAACTATTGTTGCAGAATAATGATTATTTGATTTTTTATTCAATTAAGAGAGGATGGTTGTTTTAAATTTCAGATTTTTAGAACAATGAAATGTATCTTTGCAAATTGCAATCTAAGAGCTTATTACAATGATAAATGATTTACACCAATGAAAGGGATAGTATATAAATCTACTGGGAGTTGGTATTCGGTGAAGGCAGATAACGGCACTTTCTATAAATGTAGAATTCGAGGGCGATTTCGTATTGGAGGAATAAAAAGCACCAATCCTGTTGCTGTTGGAGATCGCGTGGGGTTTGAAGTTGATACAAAAGGAGAAGAAGTGCAAGGCGTGATTACAACAATTGAGCCTAGAGAAAATTATATAATCCGAAAATCTGTAAATCTTTCAAAGCAAACACATATTATCGCGGCTAATATTGATACTGCCTTTCTGATAGTGACGTTAAATAACCCTACTACCTTCACCGCTTTTATAGATCGATTTTTAGTAACTGCCGAGGCGTACCATATTCGTGCGGTTCTTCTTTTTAATAAAATTGACACCTACAACGAAGATGAGCTTTTGGAAGTTAAGTTTTTGGCAGCTCTTTATCGCGATATAGGATATGAGTGTATTGGGATATCGGCATTAACCGGTAAAAACATTGATCAGGTTAAGGCATTAATGAAAGATAAAGTGAGCGTTTTTTCTGGTCACAGCGGAACGGGAAAATCTACTTTAGTAAATGCTATTGAGCCAGGGTTGGATTTAAAAACAGCCGAAATATCCGAACAACATTTACAAGGGCAACACACAACCACTTTTGCTGAAATGTTCGATTTGTCATTTGGAGGTCAAATTATAGACACACCCGGAATTAGAGGTTTTGGAGTGGTTGAAATAGAAAGAGAGGATTTAGCAAACTATTTTCCAGAGTTTTTTGAGTTAAAAGCCAATTGTAAATTCCATAACTGCATGCATTTGGAGGAGCCACAATGTGCTGTTAAAGAAGCCTTAGAGAATGAAGAAATTGCTTGGTCGCGTTACAAGAGCTATATTCAAATTTTAGAAGGAGACGAAGAACATTACAGAAAGGATATTTATTCTTCTTAATTTTTTGTATAATTCCTTCGAGACCCAATATTGCACAAGTGCGTTAGAGGAGGTTGTTCATTAAATAATATACGTAAATCATGAGAGTGTTGATTCAGCGTGTGAAAAGCGCTTCGGTAACAATAGAGGAGAAAATTCATTCTGAAATAGGGCAAGGCTTACTAATATTTTTAGGGATAGAAGACGATGATAATCAAGAGGATATAGAATGGTTGTCTCGTAAAATTACTCGCTTACGTATTTTTTCTGATGAAAATGAGTCGATGAATCTCTCTGTTCAAGATGTGAAAGGAGGTTGTATGGTAGTTAGTCAGTTTACTCTTCACGCCAATACCAAAAAAGGAAATCGCCCGTCATTTATTAGAGCAGCCAAACCAGATATAGCTATTCCTTTATATGAAAACTTTGTAAAACAGCTTGAAAAAGAGATGGGAAAACAAGTTGCTACTGGAAGTTTTGGTGCAATGATGGATGTTTCATTAATCAATGATGGTCCAGTAACTATTTGGATGGATTCTAAAAACAGAGAATAGGTTATTTTTTGTTCTATTAACTTATTCTTAACTTTCTTTATTTTTCATATCTTGCTCTTTTTATAGAGAAAGGGGGTCTGCTTTTCAATTATTTCTACAATTTTATCATTACGATTTAATTTGTAATGAGATAATACAGAGGAATATGCATTGCCTTTTTTAATTGCTTTTGAATAGTATGAAAAAGGTTGTTTATATTTTATTTCTTGTCTTTTCGGGTTCCATTTTTGCTCAGGAATATTCAGTTTCGTCTATTCTAAGTGAGCTCACTGAATATTCAAATAGCGTTGTAATTGAAGAATCTGTAGAGATTGATGCTACTGATATTACAAAATTAAAAACAACAACTCGTCGAGTCGTAGCGGTTCTAAATAAGTTGGGCGATAACAATGTAAATCTCTATGAAAATTATAATGAAAATTCACGTGTTCGAAAAATAGAAGCTCGTATCTATGATGCTCAAGGGAAAGAGATAAATCGTTTTAAAAAGAAGAAATTTCATGATATCAGTCGTACTGATGGGAGTATGTATGAAGATTCTCGGATGCTTTATCTCAATTATACCCCTGTTACTTATCCATATATAGTTGTTTTTGAGAGTGAAATCGAATCTGGAGACTCTGCATTAATATCGCCTTGGTTTCCATTGGAAGGATATGCACAAAGCACTCAAAATAGTGTAATGAAAATTAAGTTTAGCCCTGATAACAAACCTCGTTATCGAGCTGACAATTTGGATGGGTTCGATATTTCAATTTCAGAAACGCCAGACGAATTAATTTTTTCAGCCTCTAATCTTAAGGCCATTCGGTATGAAGAGCACGGACCTTCTTTCTTGAAAATTCTACCGATAGTTAGAGTTGCTTTCGATACTTTTCAATTGAAAGGTGTGTCTGGATATGCAGAAGATTGGGAGCAGTTTGGTATTTGGATGGAAAACCAGCTAATGGCCAACACGAGAGCGCTTTCTGAAGCTACAGTTGCTAGGGTGAGAAGTCTTGTTGCAAACGAAACAACAAACGAAGCAAAGGCTCGAAAAATCTATCAGTTTGTTCAAGATAAGGTAAGGTATATCAGTATTCAAATCGGGATTGGAGGATGGAAACCCATGCTAGCTTCCGAGGTTGATAAATTGGGTTATGGCGATTGTAAAGCGTTGACAAATTACACAAAGGCTCTTTTAGATGCAGTTGGCGTACCGTCTTATTATACGGTGGTTTATGGGAAGTCTGATAAATGGGATATCATAGAGGATTTTGCCTCTATTCAGGGAAATCATGTAATTCTTGGAGTTCCCGATGGAGATGAAATTACTTGGTTAGAATGTACAAGTCAAGATGCGCCCTATGGGTTTATCGGTTCTTTTACTGACGATAGGGATGTGCTTATACTCACGCCAGAAGGAGGGAAGATTACACGAACTAAGGCTTATGAAACAGACGACAATGTGCAGGAGTCAATTTCAAAAGTAAAAGTAGAAACCAATGGTAGTATCAAGGTTGATTTCCAGAGTACTTCACGAGGAATTAAATATGATAATAGGTATACACTTCCTAAAAGAAGACAAGATGAGATAGATTACTACTATAAAAATAGATGGAGTTATATCAACGGATTCACAATTTCCAACATTGATTTTGTAGATGATAGAGAAGAAATTTTGTTTACCGAAAACCTTGTTGTAGAAGTTCCAAACTATGCAAATGCAGTTGGTGATGACTATTTATTTAGTCCCAACATTTTTAATAAAAACACCTATATCCCACCCCGTGTAGAGAGTCGAAAGCAAATTCTCGACATAAGGCGTGGGTTTATTGATATTGATAGAGTTGAGATAGAAATTCCAGAAAACTATACAATAGAAGCCCTCCCCGAAGCCACCGTGCTCGAAACCAAGTTTGGCAAGTATGAAATCAACTTTGTGCAAACAGATGAAAATACAATTATTTATTCAAGAAACCTTCGTGTTGAGAAGGGTGAATATCCACCTTCAGAATACGAAAATTATAGAGAGTTTTTGCGGTCTATAAGTCGATTGGATAGAGTTAAATTACTTTTAAAACAGGAGATATAGCATTTAAATTTTATTTATGAAAACAAGAGTATTATTGATAGTATTTCTACTGGTTATAAGTGATTCTTTTGGTCAGGATTATAGGTTTAAAAAGGTTTCAAAAGAGGAGCTTCTTCAAAAAGAACACCCAGTAGATAGCGATGCAAATGCAGCTATATTATATCGTGAGGTTAAAACAGAGTTTCAGTATTCTGAAGATTCTGGATGGTATTTGGTGACAGATTATTTTGAACGTATAAAGATTTACAACAAAGGAGGTTTTGATAGAGCCAATTTAACAATTGATTTATACAAAGGCGCTGGAGAAGATAATTTGAAAGGACTTAGAGGATACACTTATTACATAGATTCTAAGGGTAAGATGAAAAGTATGAAACTTCAAAAAGAAGGTATTTTTACTCAAGAAACAACAAAATACCTCACTCAAACCAAGGTGACAATGCCAGATTTAAGAGAGGGATGTATTGTTGAATATAAGTACACAATTAATTCTCCTTTTATCTTCAACATAGATGAATTTAGACTTCAAGAAAATATTCCAGTAGATAAAGTTAGTATTGTTTTTAGATCGCCAGAATACTTTCAGTATAAAACTCACCAACGTGGATGGGTTCCATATAATGTAGAGACCACAACGAAGGAGCGAACCATGACAATTAGCAATACGGCTCGAGATTCTGATATGCGAATGAAAACCTCTATGCACGATGTGAATTTTAAAGAGCAGACGCACGAAATTAATTTAGACGGTGTTTCAGCTTTAAAAGAAGAGCCTTATGCTGGAAATATTAATAACTATACTACTGCACTTCAATTTGAATTGAGCTATGTTGATATTCCGGGAGGTGGTATTAAAACCTATTCAACCACGTGGGAAGATGTTTCTAAAAGTATTTATAAAGTTGATTCTTTCGGACCCGAGCTAGAACGCAGTAACTATTTTGCAAAAGATATAGATGAACTCTTAACCGGAGCGAATAGCCCACAAGAGAGAGTAGGGCGTATATTTTTTTATGTCTTAAATAAGATGAATTGGAATAATTATACAGGATACTATACTAATGAAGGGGTGAGGTCTGCGTATAAAAAAGGCATAGGGAATGTGGCAGATATCAATTTGATGTTAGTGTCTATGCTCCGTTATGCGAACATCGAAGCAAACCCTGTGCTAGTGAGTACAAAATCACATGGAATGCCTTTGTTTCCAACGATCAATGGATTTAACTATGTGATAGCTGCTGTGGAATTTCCAGAGGGAACGCTTCTTTTGGATGCTACTAATAAGCATGCAGATTTAGGAGTTTTGAAACCGGAAATCATCAATGGAAAAGGTCGTGTTTTAAGAGAAAATGGTCAGTCTAGCTGGATTTCGTTACGTTCGATGATATCTGCTGTAAAGAGCAGTATGTTGAGTTTGGAGATAAATTCAGATTTGTCTCTTAAAGGAAAAGCCAATAATCGTTTTACTGGTAACTACGCTTTTCAGTATAGGTCTATTTTCAAAAATCTGAATAATGATGCTCAGCGGAAGAAAATAGAAGAAAGCACGAATCAAACCGAACTATCCCATCTCAAGTTTGAAAACTTGAATGTATTAGGCGAGCCTGTAGCTTTAGAATATAATTTTGAATCTTTTGATTATATTGAGGAAGTGGCTGGTAAGTTGTATTTCTCGCCCTTAGTGTTTTTAGCTAATTATGAAAATCCATTTAAACCAGAAACACGTGAATACCCTATCGATTTTGGGTTCCCAATGAAGGATCGGTATATCGTGAATGTTACCCTTCCAGAGGGTTATGTTGTTGAATCTATACCCGAAGATGTTGTTTATAATTTAGGTGAAAACACAGGGAGCTATCGTTATTTAATCTCTCAAATAGGAGATAGGCTTCAACTTTCTGTGGAGTTTTCAATAAATCAATCATTTATTGCTGCTGAAGAGTATGGGAATTTGAAAAAATTCTTTGAACTTTGCAT
Organism: Aequorivita sp.; assembly: GCA_035307265.1. Lineage (GTDB taxonomy): Bacteria > Bacteroidota > Bacteroidia > Flavobacteriales > Flavobacteriaceae > Aequorivita. The sequence continues at coordinate 5,486 of DATGMT010000179.1, read as the reverse complement.
TGCGAAAGAAAAGGAAAAAGTAGTATTATCAAAAGCATAATGGATATAAAAAACGCACAAAAAGCCGTTGATGATTGGATAAAAGAGCACGGTGTTCGCTATTTTAACGAGCTTACTAATATGGCTCAGCTCACAGAGGAAGTTGGAGAAGTAGCACGAATTATTGCAAGGCGATATGGAGAGCAAAGTGAAAAAGAAAGTGATAAACAGAAGGATTTAGGCGAAGAATTGGCCGATGTTGTTTTTGTTGTTCTTTGTTTAGCAAATCAAACGGGAATTGATCTTGAGGAAGCCTTTCAGAAGAAATTAGATATTAAAACCAAGCGTGATCACGATAGGCATCACGACAATGAAAAACTAAAGTAGCTATGTTCAAGAGAATTATAAATACAAAAGGATTTTGGACGTCGGTGATTTCACTCGCTCTTGCTTTTGCACTTCTTTTTGTAATTGTTAAATGGGCTATTGAAGGCTTTGACTTTGCATTTATCACAGATAAAAATCCTTTAATCTTTTTTACTGTGTTGTTATTAGCAGGGTTTATTTATGGATTTTTTGTGACCTATGGAAAGTTCAATAAGAAACTGAAAGAAAATGACCGCCAAAGATGAAAGCTGTCCTAAAGTCTGGCTCTTTCTCAAATGTAAGTTTAACATTAGGCGGTTCTAAAAGTGAGTCTAATAGGTTGTTGATTCTTCAGGCATTGTTCCCGAATCTATCTATCGAAAACCTTTCTACAAGCGATGATACACAGGTTTTAACTGAAGGTTTAAAAGCAACCAATAACGTTGTTGATGTGCATCATGCAGGAACTGCAATGCGGTTTTTAACTGCGTATTTTGCAAGTAAACAAGGTTCCGAAATAACTCTAACAGGAAGTCAGCGGATGCAAGAACGTCCCATTGGAATTTTGGTAGATGCCCTAAAAAGCCTTGGAGCCGAGATAGAATATTTAAACAATCCTGGATTTCCGCCGTTAAAAATAATTGGAAAAAAACTCGAGAATAATACTGTAAAACTAAAGGCTAATATTAGTAGCCAATATATTTCTGCTCTAATCTTGATTGCACCAACATTACCAAATGGGCTTCAAATTGTTTTAGACGGAGAAATAACTTCCAGGCCTTATCTCGAAATGACGCTTTCGCTACTTCAAAAATTGGGGGTTGAAACCGAATTCGCTGAGAATACAATCTATATACCTTATACGGAGCAAGTTGATGATGCCACTATAGCTGTAGAATCTGATTGGAGTTCTGCTTCATATTTTTATAGTCTTGCTTCACTATCCAGTAAGTCCGAAATCCAACTTTCCCATTTTTTTAATAACAGTTTACAAGGTGATTCTGCTTTAGTTTCTATTTATAAAATGTTGGGTGTTGAAACTCAATTTGTCAATTCTAAGAGCATATTAATTTCAAAAAAAGATATAGTTCTTCCAAAGACCTTGTCTTTAGACCTTGTCAATACACCAGACTTAGCACAAACGATTGCTGTGAGTTGTTTTGGATTAGGGCTAGAGTGTAGGCTCACGGGTCTTCACACATTAAAAATAAAAGAGACGGACAGATTAGAAGCCCTTAAAACTGAATTGGAAAAACTTGGAGGAGAGGTAGAAATAGACTCAACTTCACTTCACCTTTTTAAATCATCTAGAATTATTTCTAATCAAGTTATAGACACATATCAAGATCATAGAATGGCTATGGCATTTGCGCCACTTTCATTAAAAACAAATCTTACCATTAATGACGCCGAAGTTGTTTCAAAATCCTATCCTGGTTTTTGGAAGGCTATAGGAAAAGCAGGAATTACTGTCGATTTAGTCTACTAGTTGTGTTTTTATTCCCTTTGTTTATGAGGGTTTCGAGAAGTTGTTAAATATAAATGTTCATTTACTTGACAACGCCTATCTCCAAGTTGTATCTTTGCAACCTTTAAAAATCTAAACGATACGCAGTTATGGGAATGAAATTATCGAATTATAACTTTGAACTTCCAGAGGAGTTATTGGCCGAATATCCGGCGGAAAACAGGGATGAATCACGTTTAATGGTTCTTAATCGGAAAGAAAGAACTATCGAACATAAAATGTTCAAGGATATAATCGACTATTTTGAAGAGGATGATGTTTTAGTTACTAACAACACTAAAGTTTTTCCAGCTCGATTATATGGGCATAAAGAAAAGACAGGTGCTAGAATCGAGGTATTCCTATTAAGAGAATTAAACTCTGAAACTCGTCTTTGGGATGTGCTAGTTGATCCTGCTAGAAAAATACGTATAGGAAATAAACTTTATTTTGGTGAAGACGAGTCTTTAGTAGCAGAAGTAATTGACAATACAACTTCAAGAGGTCGTACTTTACGTTTTCTTTTTGATGGTTCGTATGAAGAATTCAGAAAGAAGTTAAAAGAGCTAGGTGAAACCCCTCTTCCAAAGTACATTAAGAGGCCTGTAGAGCCAGAAGACGCTGAAAGATATCAAACCATCTACGCAAAGAATGAAGGCGCTGTAGCCGCTCCTACTGCTGGATTGCACTTTTCAAAACACTTGTTGAAACGTCTTGAAATTAAAGGAGTAAATGTGGCTGAAATAACACTTCATGTTGGACTAGGAACATTCAGTAATGTTGAGGTTGAAGACCTATCAAAACACAAGATGGATTCTGAAGAAATGGTTATAACTCAGGAGGCTGTAGATATTGTGAATAAAGGAATTGAGAGAAATAAGCGTATATGTGCTGTAGGTACTACTGTAATGCGAGCCTTAGAGAGTTCGGTTTCTACAAACCGAACTTTAAATCCATACACGGGATGGACGCATCAGTTTTTATTCCCTCCTCACGATTTTAGTATTGCAAATGCAATGATTACTAACTTTCATATTCCAAGATCGACACTATTGATGATGGTTTCTGCTTTTGCAGGTCATGAATTTGTACAGGAAGCATATGCTGAAGCTATAAAAGAGAAATATAACTTCTATAGCTATGGCGATGCTATGTTGATTATCTAATTATATACTCATAATTATTTGTGTTTAAAAGTCTCGATTTTATCGGGACTTTTTTTTGTTTAAAGGAGATGGATTTTTAAATGTGGAAATAAAAATTTATCTTAGTCTGTTATTTGAGACAACTCTCTATTAGATGATAAGAAAAGCTACTATCTTCTTAGTTTTCATTACATTTTCCTTTGCTGCTTATTCACAAGGAGTAATAGGGGATGAGCCTGAGAGTTGGAATTTAAACCTTCAAGTCAATCCCGATATAATTCAATTAGAAACGTTAGATTTTAGTCTGATAATTAAGGAAGATAAAATTAACGATATGGATAAGAGCCAACCTTGGCGATATGGGGTTGAGCGTACTATATCTTTAAATATTGAAGATGATGGACTGTGGACTTATCTTGAAGATGGTGGCAAGATTTGGAGAGTTGCTATTAACTCACCAATGGCATTAAATATTAGCGTTAATTTTACTGATTTCTATTTACCAACAGGATCAAAACTTCATTTGTATAATGATTCACATTCCGATATAACAAACACTTTTTCGAGCTTACAAAATCATTCAGAAAACCAATTGGGTACTTGGTTTGTTGAAGGAGAAACCGTGTGGTTGGAATATTATCAACCACCAACATCTATTGGAGAGCCAAGACTTCAAGTGGGAAGCATTATCCATGGATACAGATTGGGTAGAGTAAATAATGCAATAGGACTTGAACGAGGTTTTAATGATTCAGGGGATTGTAATTATGATGTCAACTGTTCTATTGGAGCTGATTTCGATTCTAAAAAAGACATACTAAAGAAAGCAGTTGCTCTCCTTAATTTAGGTAATGGGTATTTATGCTCTGCAACTTTAGTGAATAATACCAAGGCCGATAAAACACCTTATTTACTTACCGCAAATCATTGCTTAGAGAACAGCAATCCCGCTTTGTGGTCCATACGCTTTAATTGGATTAGTCCTAATCCAGTTTGTGGAACAGGAGCTGATAGCGGCCAATTGAATACAAACTTTACTATGAGTGGAGTGGAAGTGAAAGCGAATAATTCACTAACAGACTTTGCGCTTGTTAAAATTAATAATCCTATTCCTGAATCTTGGGATGTAGCTTTTGCTGGATGGGATAATTCAGATGTCGATCCTTTGTTTGAAGTTGGGATTCACCACCCTAATGGAGATATTATGAAAATATGTAGAGATGACTCTGGGGCTCAAAAAACAAAAATTAATGGAACAGAAGTATGGCTTATTGGTGGAGGCCAATTAGGATGGGGTGATGGCTGGGAAATTGGAACAACCGAAGGCGGTTCTTCAGGATCACCACTTTTTAATGAGAATGGGAAAATAATTGGTCAGCTTTATGCTGGAAACGCTGCATGCGACAACTATGAAGGCAATGGAGAATATGACGTTTATGGACGATTTGCTGTTTCTTGGAATGCAGGTAACTCTCCTGAAGAAAGGTTGAAAGACTGGTTGGATTTTGCAAACACAGGAGAGACTAGTATGGAAACATTGCAAAATATACTGAACGTTCCAGACTTTGAGCTTACAGGAGAATTGAAAATTTATCCTAATCCAGCTTCTACGTCTATCACAGTTATGAATCACCGCTACCCACATCTTTCGTATGAATTCTCAAATTTATTAGGACAGAGTATTCAAGGTGGAAATTTGTCTAATTCCATGAATACAATTTCATTAGAAAACTTAGCAGAAGGAGTTTATTTATTGCGTTTGACTGATGAGGAAAGTCAGGATTCTATGACTAAAAAAATTATTGTAAAGCGTTAGATATTACTTTTATCTCTGTTATATAGTAGTTTTAAATAATTTGACCGTGATTTATGGAATAGAAAAATAGAGCGATTCCTGAATAAGTTTGACTGTAAATATGTAAAGAACAACAACGTATTAATTGTTAAATTGGATTTTGCTCAAAGAATAATAATTGACTTTTCTAACCCTTTAGAACTAAAGATATCGGGCAGGTGGTTATATGATTCCGTTCTTCACTCCCAATTATTTCTAATCTTTCGTTAAGCCATGCATAGTTTTATGGCGATTGAATTAAAATGGCGTAATTTTGCGTCATGAGTTCAGATAAAAAAGATATACGCGCACTTTCAAAAGAACAACTTCAGGAGTTTTTCCAAAGTATTGGGGAACAGTCTTTTCGAGGAAGTCAGGTTTATGAATGGTTATGGAACAAAAGCGTTCATAGCTTTGAGGAGATGACAAATATTTCTAAAGAAATTCGAGCACATCTGAATGAGAACTTTGTTATAAATCATATCAAGGTAGACAATCTTCAAAAGAGTTCTGATGGTACTATTAAGAATGCAGTCAAGCTTTTTGACGATTTAATAGTTGAGTCGGTTTTGATTCCTACAAAAAGTAGAACTACTGCTTGTGTTTCATCACAGGTGGGTTGTAGTTTAGACTGTGCTTTTTGTGCAACAGCCAA
>DATGMT010000178.1:0-6995 GCA_035307265.1 Aequorivita sp. | reverse complement strand
AGCTTGCTTAATATACCATTCTAATTGGTATTTATGCTTTTCTAGAATTTCCAAAATCTCTTCTGGAAGTTGTTTGTTTTCTAGTAGTTCGTTGTATCTCTTAATATTGTTTTTGTCTCGACTTACACAAGAATTAATTATAGCATCAGCATCAAAATCTTCTAATGCTTCCTTAATTTCATGCCAAGTTCTGTCGAGGTTACCTTTTTCTGAACCTTGCTTAAGAGGTTCTATATCTCGTGAATGAAGTTCGTTTGAGATGTCATGGCTCATTCTATTTCGCTCTACAGCCATGTAGTTTAGAAACCGCTTTAACTCGGTGGTTTGAGCATCTTGAGCAGCATTGTAATATAGTTTTTCTGCTTCAAAACATGCCACAAGCAAACGGTTCAATTTGTCGAAGTCTGCGTATTTCTTTTTCATAATATAACAATTTAATCAAAAATACGATAAATTTTGATGATTTGGAACCAAGCAAAGTGTAATGTATTCTTAAAAGTCAAACTTTATGATTTGTATTGTGGCTTATCTCATTAAGTTGATTTTCAAATGTTTTGATTTAGCCTATTTACGAAATGATATTTAAATAAAGAAACCCCTAAGCATAAGTGCTAAGGGGTTTTAAAAGTGTTTTGATTGTATTTATGATGAGTTATTCTTGGTCTATCAAAACCCAATCACCTTTTTCTATTAAGGGAATTGCTTGTTTGTATTTTAGGGTTTTATTTTCTCCACTCATCACATGTTTAATAGTAACTCTATCGTTTCTGTTGATTTTTGGTCGATCGCGTACAATAGTTTCGGTTACTTGCTGTTGTTGTTGTTGCGTGTTTCCTGCAGCACGAGATTGAGCAGCTCGTTCGTCCATATTAGGGATTTCTTCTTTTTGCTCATTTAGTTTTTCTCTTTTTCTAACTTCTCTTGCTTCTTGTATTTGACTTTGGTCTTGTTGTGGAAGTTCTCCTTTAAACAAGAAAGAAATCACGTCTTTATTTACTTTTTCGATCATTGCTTTAAACAGTTCGAAAGCTTCAAATTTATAGATAAGCAGTGGATCTTTTTGTTCGTGAACAGCAAGTTGAACAGACTGTTTTAGTTCGTCCATTTTTCGAAGATGCGTTTTCCAAGAATCATCAATGATTGCGAGTGTAATATTCTTCTCGAAATCATGAATCAATTGCTTTCCTTCAGATTCGTAAGCTTTTTCTAAATCTGTTGCAACGTTTAGAGTTTTAACACCATCGGTAAATGGAACTAAGATTCGTTTGTATTGATCTTTTTGAGTTTCATAAATCTGCTTAATTACTGGATATGCAATTTCAGCATTGCGTTCCATTTTTTCGTGGTAGTATTTATAAGCAGCTTTATATATTTTACCTGCAATTTCGAGCATGTCCATTTTTTCGAATTCCGCTTCCGAAATAGGAGAACTCATAGAGAAGTAACGAATCAACTCAAACTCGAAGTTTTTATAGTCTTGAGCGAGTTTATTGGTTTCGGCAATTACTTCAGCAGTGTCATAGATCATATTTGCAATGTCTACACGAAGTCTATCTCCAAATAGTGCGTGATATCGGCGTTTATATACAACTTCACGTTGTGCGTTCATCACGTCGTCATACTCTAGAAGTCTTTTACGAATACCGAAGTTGTTTTCTTCTACTTTTTTCTGGGCACGTTCGATAGATTTGGAAATCATGCTATGCTGAATCACCTCACCTTCTTCGAGACCCATTCTGTCCATCATTTTGGCAATTCTATCACTTCCAAAGAGACGCATTAGGTTGTCTTCTAATGAAACATAGAACTGTGAGCTTCCTGGATCACCTTGACGTCCACTTCGACCTCTTAGCTGCCTGTCTACACGTCGAGAGTCGTGGCGTTCAGTACCTACAATAGCAAGTCCTCCAGCATCTTTCACTTCTTTGCTTAGTTTAATGTCGGTACCACGACCGGCCATGTTTGTAGCGATAGTAACCACTCCGCTATCACCAGCTTGTGCAACGATATCAGCTTCTTTTTTATGAAGTTTCGCGTTCAGTACGTTATGTTTAATATTTCGAATACTCAACATTCTACTGAGTAATTCAGATATTTCTACAGAGGTAGTACCAATTAACACAGGTCTTCCTGCATTTGATAGCGCTACAACCTCTTCAATAACTGCGTTGTATTTTTCGCGTTTTGTTTTATAAATTTTATCTTCTCGGTCATGTCTAGCAATAGGACGGTTTGTTGGTATTTCAACAACGTCTAATTTATAGATTTCCCAAAGTTCACCTGCTTCTGTAACAGCTGTACCAGTCATTCCTGATAGTTTTCGGTACATTCTAAAGTAGTTCTGTAAAGTAACTGTAGCGAACGTTTGTGTAACTGCTTCAATTTTTACATTTTCTTTAGCTTCAATAGCTTGGTGAAGTCCGTCGCTATATCGACGTCCATCCATTATACGTCCAGTTTGCTCGTCAACAATCATCACTTTGTTGTCCATCACCACATATTGATCGTCTTTTTCGAATAGCGTATAAGCTTTCAAAAGCTGATTCATTGTGTGGATACGCTCACTTTTCACAGAGAAATCTCTAAACAGATTTTCTTTAAGTTCGGCCTCTTCTTCTAATGGTAGATTTTTTTCTTCGATTTTGGCTATTTCCATCCCTATTTCAGGCATGATAAAGAAATTAGCATCTCCTTCACCCGATAAATATTCTACTCCTTTATCGGTAAGTTCAATTTGGTTGTTTTTTTCGTCAATTACGAAGTAAAGTTCTGCATCCACTTTTGGCATTTCACGATTGTTATCGCTCATGTAGTGGTTTTCAGTTTTTTGAAGGATTTGCTTGATGCCTTCTTCAGAAAGGAATTTAATTAGGGCTTTATTTTTTGGTAAACCTCTATAAACTCTAAGTAATTGGAATCCTCCTTCTTTGTGATCGCCTTCTTTTATCAGCTTTTTAGCTTCAGATAGAACTCCGGTTAGGTATTTTCTTTGTACTTCAACAATTTCACTAATCTTAGGTTTTAGTTCATTGAATTCGTGTCTGTCACCCTCTGGTACAGGTCCAGAGATAATTAAAGGAGTACGAGCATCATCAATTAAGACCGAGTCAACCTCATCCACAATAGCAAAGTGATGTGGTCTTTGTACTAAGTCGTCAGGCGAGTGTGCCATGTTATCACGTAGGTAATCGAAACCAAACTCATTGTTAGTTCCGTATGTGATATCAGACATATATGCTTTTCTACGTGCTGCAGAGTTAGGCTGGTGATTGTCGATACAATCTACAGAAAGTCCATGAAATTGGAATAGTGGAGCCATCCATGCGCTATCTCTTTTTGCGAGGTAGTCGTTTACTGTAACAAGGTGAACACCGTTACCTGCTAGAGCATTTAGGTACATTGGTAGTGTTGCCACTAATGTTTTACCTTCACCTGTTTGCATTTCAGCTACTTTCCCTTGATGTAGAGCTACACCTCCAATTAGCTGAACGTCGTAGTGGACCATGTCCCATGTAATAGGCTTTCCAGCAGCATCCCATGAGTTGCTCCAGATAGCTTTATCATCTTCAAGAGTTACGTAGTCTTTTTCAGCAGATAGTTCTCTGTCATAAGGACTAGCAGTAACTTCAATAGTTTCGTTGTCTTTAAATCTCTTTGCTGTTTCTTTCATAACAGCAAAAGCTTCGGGAAGAATTTTGTTTAAAGTTTCTTTTTCAACTTCGTATTGTTGGTCTTTAAGCTTATCTATTTGATTGTAGAATTCTTCTTTTTTGTTGATATCCTGTTCTTTTTCAGACTGTTTTTCAAGGTCGTTGATTTGTTTTTGGATATCTGCTTGTGCTTCTTTTATTTCTTTTCGGAAGAAATCTGATTTAGCTCGAAGTTCATCATTAGATAGTTTCTCTAGAGCAGCTTCATGTTTTTTAATTTCTTCGACCAAGGGTTGAATTTGTCCGATATCTTTTTTGGACTTATCGCCAACAAATATTTTTAGTATATTATCTAATATTCCCATTATCTATTTTTTATTTTGATACGCCGTTGCTTTTCACGGTGATCCTCAATTTTATTGTGTCTCAGTATGTTGTGTTCCTGAGTTTACTTTTACGCTTAAAACGGATACAAATATAGATATACCAACAGCGTAGTTCTATTTTTTAAACAAAAAAAGTCTCCTAGAATAGAGACTTTTTGTTAAATATTTTAGTATTCCCAACAATTGGGATTAATATTCATCTTCGTTCCACAGATAATCTTCGTCTGTAGGGTAGTCTGCCCAGATTTCTTCAATTGAATCGTAAGAGTCTCCTTCGTCCTCAATGGCCTGAAGGTTTTCTACTACTTCCAAGGGAGCACCTGTTCTAATTGCATAATCAATCAATTCATCTTTGGTGGCAGGCCAGGGGGCATCGCTTAAATATGATGCCAGTTCTAATGTCCAGTACATAGGTTAAGGTTTAGATTTTCTGCAAAAGTAATTTTTTTGACGAGAATGTCAAGGAAAATCTCAACTATTTCTATTTTATTTTAAAGAACGCTTTTAATTTGCTTGTAAACAGTTGGTTGCAGAAAATTAATTAATGTGATGTTTTAAATGTTTTTCTACTTAATATCTTTGTTGCCTAGATATGGTTAATCCATTTTTTCGGGCAACCACAGAATCTCTTCTGCTTCCATATCCTTTGTCAACTTTCGTGCCAATACAAAAAGGAAGTCTGATAGACGATTTAAGTATTTTATAACTAATGGATCTATTGGTTCAATTTCGTTAAGCTCTGTAACTCTGCGTTCTGCGCGTCTGCATACGGTTCTAGCAATATGACAAAATGACACAGCATTGTTACCCCCAGGCAGTATAAAGTGTGTTAAATCTGGCAAAGATTCGTTCATAGAGTCCATTTCATTCTCTAGAAGTTCTATGCTTTCTTCGTTTACTTTTTGAATTTTAAGTCGTTCTTTTCCGCTCTTTAGGATTGCCTTTTTTGGATCTGTAGCAAGAGTTGAACCAAGAGTGAAAAGTTTTTTCTGTATTTGAATTAGTATATCCTTACTATGGGTGTCTATTTCTTGGCTTCGGATTAGCCCGATGTGTGAGTTTAATTCATCTACAGTTCCGTAGCTTTCAATTCGCAAGCTGTGTTTAGGAACTCTACTTCCTCCAAAAAGAGATGTGGTTCCTGCGTCACCTGTTTTTGTATATATTTTCATGGATTGTAGTTTTAGAGGTTAATGAATTATTGAGTATTCGTGAAATGACACCTATGGTTGTTTAGCTTTTTTCTTCTTTATTAAAATAAACAAGGTAGTAATACATTTGCTTTTCTTCATCCCATCCTTTTTCAATGAACTTATCTGCACTTTCAGTATTGATGAAGTCCATTTTGATTTGGATATTTGTGTCGAGGTTTATAATATTCTTAATTTTTTTTCTAGCAGCAGATACTGCAGTATTTGCAATAGGGAAGGTGGTTAAATCCTCGATACTGTATTTAGGTGCTTTTTCAGTTTTATAGTGTCGGAATTCCGGAATGAGATCTGGGTTTTCAATAACCTCATTCATAAAAGCGGTTTCTTCGAAATTGTCATTTTTCGCAAAGTGATTGACAGCTCTGTTCATGAACATAACCTCCTGTTTTTTGTCTTCAGCAGGTAATACTACGTCTTTAGCAAAGTCTTGACAGAATTTCAGGTATTTTTTAGTGTAGAAGTTATCATCTGCCAATGGTTCAACACCTAGGAAGCTTTCGAGCCAGTAACGAGTGTCGTAGCGATTACTGTCTACCGAAAGAATTTTAAAGCCTTCCTCTTTTTCAGTATTGAAAATAAGGCACCCTTTGTCAAGTTTGTTTAGGTTAACCCCTTGCTGAAGCATGGCTTTTAACTGTGTTTCAGTTTCTGCAAACTGAAGGAAGTCTTGTTTTAATTCACTTTTAAATATGCCAACGGCATCCATTTTTTGGTTGTCCAATTGAACATTCTCTAGATAAGCTACATAGACTTCTCCACTTTTAATATGAGGGTGTTCAGATTGATTAAACAAAAAAGATGCTATGCTACGACTTTTTTCGTGTGCGTTATAGGGATTGTTGAAGATTTCTGAAACCATATTATACAATTCATGGAATTCTAGATCTGCTTCGTGAGAGAATTTGAAGTAGTTTTCTTCTTTTTCTCGAAATGGCTTCAGGAAGAACTCTTTAATTAATGGCGTTAGTTCATCTTCAAGTTTATAAGGTTCTGAAGAAAGAAATATGTCTTCATTTCGACTTTTATTTCCAACCCTATGGATGGAAAGCGATGCTATATGAGTAGAAAATAAATTTATCATTAGTAATGAGTTAGAAGTTGTAAATTTTGGATAGCAGAAGTAATTATAGGTAAATTGTTATTTCAATTTCCTTTTCTCGAAATCTGTTTACTACCAATGTAATTAATTCCAGTTTTCGTCGAAACCGAGGTCTTCGTAATCTTCTGGATCTAGGTCGTAGTCTTCGTCAAAAAAGTCTTCTTCACCTTCAATAGGTTCAGAGGTGAATTCTTTTTCGGGAGCTTCGTCTGGAATTTGACCGTGAACATACATTAAGTTTGGGTATGATTGACCATCTTCAGGTTCAACAATATCGCCAAGCTCCACCATGAATGTCCACATGCTTAGGAAGTCGTAAACATATATAAGTTTCGTTTCGTCTCTTGAAACTACGTCTTCGATAAGTGTTTCCCCCATCATTCTAATTTCGCCTGGAACGTCACCTAGGTCAAAGAGTGCAATTTCTTCACCTTCTTCCCAAAACTCATTGGCTTTATAGAATGAAGCCATTTCATCACCTACAAATCCAAAAGATTGAACTATAGTGTTGTGAAAGTCTTCTAGTGTTGCCGAAGATTCTATTTCGATATCTCGGAAAACGTCTTCATCTGTGTCGAGGATTATTCTAAATCGGTAAATCATTTAAACTATAATAAAATTAGTGCGCAAAGCTACAAACTTTTACTCG
>DATGMT010000177.1:0-2259 GCA_035307265.1 Aequorivita sp. | reverse complement strand
AAAACATTGGTTTTTACCTTTAAATCAATATGAAGATTTCTTAAAAGAATGGATATTAGTCAATCACAAAAAGGATTGGAAAACCAATGTTTACGGACAGTGTAAAAGCTGGATAGACGATGGTTTACGTCCGCGTGCAGTTACCCGCGACTTAGATTGGGGAATTCCTGTACCCGTTAAAGGTGCAGAAGGAAAAGTGCTTTATGTTTGGTTCGACGCTCCAATTGGGTATATATCTTCTACAAAAGAATGGGCGGAGCGAGAAGGAAAAAATTGGGAAGACTATTGGAAAGATCAAGACACCAAAATGTTGCATTTTATTGGAAAAGACAACATTGTGTTTCACTGTATTATATTTCCATCAATGCTCAAAGCTGAAGGAAGCTATATCCTTCCAGACAACGTACCCGCAAATGAATTCCTAAACTTAGAAGGAAATAAAATTTCTACTAGTAAGAATTGGGCGGTGTGGCTACATGAATATTTACAAGACTTCCCAAACCAACAAGATGTTTTGCGCTATGTTTTAACCGCAAATGCACCTGAAACAAAGGACAACGATTTTACTTGGGCAGATTTCCAAGCTAGAAACAACAACGAATTAGTGGCTATTTTCGGAAACTTTATAAATCGAGTTATGGTTCTAACCGATAAGTACTATGAAGGAGTTGTACCAAAACCATCAGCTTTTACAGAAGTAGATGAACAAGTTTTAAACGAATTAAAAGCCTATCCTTCTGTAATTGCTAGTTCCCTAGAGCGTTATCGTTTCCGCGAAGCACAAGCTGAAATGATGAACTTGGCGCGATTAGGAAATAAATATTTAGCCGATGAAGAACCATGGAAAACCATAAAAACAGATGAAGAACGTACAAAAACAATTATGTATGTTGCTCTCCAAATTTCCGCAGCATTGGCTGTTTTGAGTGAACCATTTTTGCCTTTTACTTCGGAAAAGTTGAAAAACATGCTCGCTTCGGCTAAGCCTGTTTCGAGCGACCTTTCCTCGAGAGGAGCTGAAGGGCAACTGACATGGAACGATATTTCCTCAAAACAAGAATTATTAAAACCTGGGCATAAGATAAATAAAGCCCAACTACTATTCAGTAAAATAGAAGACGAACAAATTCAACAACAATTAGATAAATTGAATCAAACTAAAATGGATAATACGAAAGAGAATACTGCTGAAACAATAGAGATGACACCTCAGAAAGATACTATTCAATACGATGATTTTGTGAAGCTCGATATGCGTGTTGGAACGATAATCGAAGCCGAAAAAATGCCGAAAGCAGATAAGCTTTTAGTGCTGAAAGTTGACACAGGTCTTGACGTTCGAACTATAGTTTCAGGTATTGCCGAAAGCTTTACTGCCGAAGAAGTTGTTGGAAAGAAAGTAACAGTGCTAATCAACCTTGCTCCAAGAAAACTTCGTGGCGTAGAAAGTCAAGGAATGATTTTGATGACCGAAAATGCTGATGGTAAATTGGTTTTTGTAAATCCAGGTGAAGAGGGTGTCGAAAACGGTGCGACTATAAATTAAGACTATTATTAATTTAATTTCTTCTGAAATGACAGCGATTATAAATTTCATCACTTCCCAAACTCAAATCTCCAAAGAAAGCGTAAAAAACACAGTTAAGCTTTTGAATGAAGATTCTACTATTCCCTTTATAGCCCGCTATCGAAAAGAATTAACAGGGAATCTCGATGAGGTTCAAATCGGAGAAATTGTCAAGCTCAAAGAACAGTTTGAGACTTTAGAAAAAAGAAAGATAGCAATTCTAAAAACTTTGGAAGAGCAAGAGGTTTTAACGCCGGAACTTCAAAAGAAGATTGAAGAAGCAACCGATTTGATCGCTTTGGAAGATTTGTATTTGCCCTTCAAAAAGAAGCGAAAAACAAAGGCGGATACCGCTCGGGAAAATGGATTGGAACCTCTGGCAAAAATTATAATGAGCCAATCCAGAAATTTGGTAAGCTCAGATATTTCTTCTCTAGCTTCAAAATATATAAAAGGCGAAGTAAATTCAGAAGAAGAAGCTTTGGAAGGCGCCCGCCACATTATTGCTGAGTGGATAAACGAACGCACCGACATTCGGAATATGCTGCGCCGAGAATTGGAACGACATTCCACTATTGCCACTAAAGTGGTCAAAAAAATGGAAGAGGATGAAAAAGCACAGAAGTTTCGAGATTACTTTGAGTGGAATGAAGCCCTAAACCGAATTCCTTCACACAGACTATTGGCTATAC
>DATGMT010000176.1:0-12124 GCA_035307265.1 Aequorivita sp. | reverse complement strand
TCTATATTAAATTGAGTAACCGAAAATATTATGTTATTTCCTGCAGTGCGCGCAAAGTCAAATAGCATTGGCAATAATTTGATATTGCTTTAATGGAAAGAGTTTCTGTTTATTAAATTATTGCTTATGTTTCGTCTTTCGACTTCGCTCAAGATAAATTACACCGTAGGCTCTTGCGATTGGAGGAGTGTAGCCAGCGGTACGAAAGAATGAGTAAGTGCTGAAGGTGGGGTGTTTAAATCGATCTTGAGAATTTAAGTTCAATGAGGAAAGAACGCGAGGGGACTCGCGCACTAGCGGGGCTTCGAGATTAGCGGCTTTGTTTTTTCCTCAGGCCAAAAAATGAGCAAGATTTGGGTTCTTTAAAGATGTCTCTATAAACTTTGAAATGAAAGGTTTCAATGTTATGATTGTTGGAATTTCTTGCTTATAGTTTTACCAAAGGAATAATGAATATGGTATGTTTTGTAGTTTCTTTTCACTATTTTTTTAGGTTCTTCTCTCAGACAATAGTAGTTTTAAATATCACGCTTTCTTATTGATTGTAAATTGCTCTTCATTTAAGATGGGTTTTTGAATTTGGATTCTTGGGATTATGACCAATACTCCAGCAAGTATAGCTACGGCAAGTCCGCAAATTCCGATAGCCATTTGAACAGAAATGTGTTGTAGAACTACGCCAATCATCATATAGCTAAAAGGCATTACTGCAAAAGCCACAGTAAACAAAACTGCAAAAAATCTTCCTTTGATTGCTTGGGGAACTTCAGATTGGAATAGCGCCATTGAAGTTGCATTTGTATATGCAAGAGCCATCCCGATAATAAACAAGAAGATCATGATGAGTATTAAACTAGAGGTCAGGGCTATTCCTATTAAAGACAACCCCATTATTATTGAGCTTAAACCAAGTTTGGCATATACTGAGGTTGTATTGTTTACAAAGCTTAAGTAAACAGTGAGTAAAACTGCTCCACCGGCTAAAGAAGCTTCTAGTATTGCTAAAACGTTTGCCTCTGCTAACAGCACTTCTTTTGTCATTATTGGAATAAATAATGTAATCGGGGCGAAGAAAAGATTTAAAGCAGCAAAGCTTAAAAGCAAACTATAGATTGCAGGATGTTTCAATAAATATTGGAATCCTTCTTTAAACTGTTTTATGAACGACTCTCTTTTAGCAATAGAGATTAATGGAGTTTTGATGGCAATAATAAAAACCAGTGAAAGCATATAGGCACACGCATTAAAGAGTATTGCGCCTGTTACGCCCGTCCAATGAATTAAAACACCGCCTATTAAGGCTCCAACCACTGCAGCTACTTGTGTTACGGAGCTATTCATAGAAACAGCTGCAGGCGTGTTTTTAGGATTAGTGAGAATAGAGATGGATGATTGTGTTGCAGTGTCAAATAAAGGCCCCATCATAGCCAATAGGAATGAAATAATATAGATTATAGGCATATTGATTGTATTGCTAAACATCATATATGCAAGAATAAACAACAGCACACCTCGAACAATATCGGCCACAATCATGGCGTGTTTTTTATTCCATCTATCGGTTAGGGTTCCCATCATAGGGCCGAAGATGATTACAGGAACAACATTGAAAGCCATTAGCAAACTAAGCTTCATTTTTCCATTTTCTGGGAACGTTATTAACACCCACCACGCAATAGCTATTGTGAAAAACTTATCGCCTACACAGCTAATCAACCTCCCAATAAATAATTTTCGGAAGTCAGGAAAAGCGATGAGTACGTGTTGTGCCATGTATTATTTTCTTTGAAGCATTTCGGAAGCAGCAATGGCGCATGATTTATTTTTTGAAGTTCCGGCCCTTCCCATGATTTCAAAATATGGTGTTTCGTGTTTACAAGGACAGGACTCTCCAGGGTTGAGAATAGCCATATCGCCCATCAAGATAGAGTGTGAGGGCATTGAAGTAATTACGGGGGAAATTAGTTGTGCAAATCCCGGCTTTCCAAATCCTAAAGGTTCAAGCGTTTCTACATCGCGAATAATAACACGTTCGTAGGTTGGCAGGTGCAAATGATGATATTCACACTCTACATAGGAGATAGGGTGCTCTACAGACCCATATTTGTCTCGAATGTTTTTTAATGGAATTCCAAAAAACTCGTGAATCTTCTGATAAAAAGCAGCCTTAGGAATTTCCTTATCGGCGTGTCCTTTCCAGCCTCCACCGAATAAACATCTCGAATCTGGGTGTAGTGTTAATTTGTCATACCCCATATCCTTGAGTTTGTCTATGCTGAAATTTAAGAATGCCGCAAAACCTAACATTCTTACAGGAAGTCCTTCTTTCTGATATTCAATGAGTTTTTCTACTACTCCAAAGCTATCAAAATCATGTCCTTTTTGACCGTTATATCTCAAAGCATAATTGACGTGAACTTTGGGCGCATATTGCATCATAATTTGATTGGTAGTTGCTGTACCCGTTTTAAAGCCAACATAAGGTTCAAAATTAAACACGAGATAATTGCAGGGCTGATCGCTGATATATCCATTGGCCTGTTGGCTTACATCTGAAATATACTGCATCACTTCAACGGTCCATGTGTCGAGAAAATGTTGTGACTTCTGTCCGGTTGTTCCCGAGGAAGTTACGTGCATTACGATATCTTCTTCTTGAGCCGTTTTTACTACGTGGGTTTTAAAAAAGTTTGCGTGTATAAAAGGGATCTTAGACAAATCATCAATAGAGTTGAGTTGATCCACTTCAAAGTCATTATACGCCAAAAGTTGTTTGTAAAAAGGATTTCGCTCTTGATGAAACCTTATTATTTCCTTCATAGCTTCTATGTACAGCTCATCTGTAGTTGTATGACTTGTATAAGGATATGCTTTGAGTAACTCCCATATATTTTTCATTTGATCGGGAGCTGGAGTAATATTTTTTATTTGTGGTGTAAACATGATTTCAGGTTTTTATTGGGCAATTCGGTTGTCGATAATAGGTCTAACTTTTCCGCTCGCTTTGGCAATATCAAACTCTGAGATGGGTAAAGTTGCAATTTCTAAGGTAACGTGATGCGCATCTAAGGATAGCTTAAGGTCTTTTATGTTGTTGCGGAGTAATTTAATTATAGCTTCTTCCTGTCCTTTTGCAGATTCTAAAAGGCGTAAAGTAATGTGATCTGAATCTGTAGATGAGTTGTCTATAACCATTTGTATGTCATCTGTATATGAAGTGTTTTTAAGTATCAGTTGACAGATTTCTCTAAAGTTGATGAACTTGGCTCCGCATCGAACTATATCGCCGTGGCGGCCCATTAATTTGAATTTAGGTGAAGTATGGCCACAATCACACGGTTCGTGAATCCATTTGCCTAAATCTCCAATTTCATATCTATTTAACGCAGGGTCTTTTATGCTTTTTTTGGTGATCAGGATTCTACCAACTTCATTCTCTCCAACAGGTTCTTGGGTTTCTAATTGTAGGATTTCAAGGTCTATTACTTTTGTTGGTACATGAAATTCACCGTTGTTACAGAATTTGCAAGCATATCCATTCATTAATGCATCGTTGCTTGCATATACAGGAGAAAGGATTTCTTCAAAACCAAACTCGGTTGTAAACCACTTTTTTTGTTCTTCTGTCATCAATTCACCGCCATAGACTAATGTTTTAAAGCCTTTATACGCTTTTAAAATATCATATTCTTCTCTGAAAAGTTTTCTCAGGAATGAAGGCATTCCCAAAACAACATCTGCTTTTAGCTGTACAAGGGTTTCTGCAATGGTTTTAGTGTCTATGTTTGAAGAAATACTCAGCACGGTTGTATTGAGTTTTTCCAATGCTTTTTGATGCGATATGAAGCCGCCGTAAAGATTTCCTGCAGAATATAAAATGGCACATCGATTATTCGGACCAACGCCTGAAATCATAAAAGCTTCGGTTACCATACTTATTTGCGAATCCCAATCTTCCCATGAATAGCCAGAGACTTTTGTTTGTCCGCTGCTGCCACCACTTTTTAGATATAATTTAGCAAAAGGGTTTACTTCCTCATTTCGTTTCGTTTTGTCGGTAATGGGGTAGATGCTCAAATCTCTTTTTCCATTGTCTGGTGCGAGATAGGAAAAACTAGGAACACCATCGAGTTTATTTGCTTGCATCCGTACAGAAACTCGCTTTGTGTAGCGTTGCAAGGCGTAAACAGCATCGTGAGGCTCGCCAACATACGAAGCGTGTTGCTGGCCAATTGGCGTGATTCTTTGAAGTCCTGCTTTTAGTAATTCTTCTGTGAGCTCGTAAATATCGGTTTTATCATTTGCTGCCAAGCCACAGGTTTGTAAATATAAATTGAAAGGACGAAGCACAGGGATAATTTCTTTTCGCTGAATTGGTTTTACCCAAATAGTTCGATAGAGGGGAGAGGGTTGTAGGCCGCTTCTGTAGTCAATTAGAATTCTAAATGTGTAGTCTTCTGCTTCCATAACTTTCCCATTGCCCATAGAAGCTTCAAGTTTCTGAAGGTGCGTAGTTGTTGTAATTTCAGCTTTTTCTTGTTGTGAATGTTCTTGCAGTGGAAAAAGAGGGGAGATTTTTTCTAAACTTTGATGCAATGCCGCACCGAATTTATCCAATGCTTTCATATCCTCTGTTTCAACCAAAACACATTGGGGACTGGTGCACGCTTGTTGGTTTCTACGGCAGATATCTTCGGCTAAAGCATCGATAGAGGTTTTGTCATCGATTAATTTTTCAGCGAAATAGGCAAAGCTAATTTTATGACCCCAATCCACAACGCGTACTCCTGGAGGACACATATTTCGAACAGATTTCACCGCTTCTTCACCGCCCCAAACTGTTACCAAATCGGCTTGGTTGATAAGTTTTTGAATCAAATCCTCTTGTTTTGAAGAGATTTCAAATAGGTAAATGAAGTGCTTTAAAATGCCAGTAGCGTCACATTCAATTAACTCTTTCATAAACAGCTGTGCGAAATTTCCATTTCGGGAAGTGTTTTTTAGAATGTTGATATTTCCTGCCATTAGGCCTTCTAGCATGCTCAGTACACCCACTTGAAGCGCATTGCCTGGCACAATGTGTATTTGAACGCCAAGGGGCTTCCAAGCTTCATAAATAGGCTTGCTGAAGTCTGTTCGGTGTAAATCAAATGGATTGTAGCTGCCTAAATCACTTTTAAGACGCATCATTATATTTTCTCGACGTAAAAACTCACACACACCGGTAATGAGATTTTGAGCCATTTCAGTGTTGTGACAAACCTCTACGAGTGCTTTTTCAAGATGAGGAAGCGTGCCATTCTTTATTTTTGAAATTAGCTTGGTGCAGGCATCGGTTAAGATAATAGTGTCTAATCTAAGGTGTAGATCTTTAGAAAGGACCGCTGGGAGTTCATCGATTTGTTTTTCTAATTCCTCTTCTTTGATGAGTTTATCTTGCCAAAGATGTTTGTAATAGTGCGTATCCATTGATTTGTGTTTTAGTCAAATTGTTGTTCTATAAATGATAGAAGTTGTTCCCCTTCTGGCACAACTTGAATTGTTTCGGTACTGGGTAGAATTCCATTTAGATATTGTAAAATGGCAATGTCTCCAGTAGGTGATCCCATCATTACTCCCGAAAACCTAAACCCAAGCATTTCTATGGAAGCCATTATAACAATGGCATCTTTGTTACTAATGTTTACAAAAGCCTCTGCCATGGCAATGTTTTCCTTTTTGAGTTGATGGATCATGTTTTTTACCACTTGTATAAAGTCATTTCCATACATTTTGAAGTCTATTTTTGCCATCTTTAGATTGGAGTTGACTGTTAGATTGGCTATACTCTTTTCAGACTCGGGATAACCTACATTAGTAATGATTTTTCGTTTTACTTTTAAATTACTAAAGATAGCTTCGGAAATAGGGACATATTTTTTAGGTAAATACACTTCGCATTCTTCTCTTTGAACAAAAATGCGATTGACAATCAAAACAGCCGATCGTTGTTGTCCTGCTTCTGATATGTTTTTAAATGAAAGATCATTTGGCACATAGGCCGGCAATAGGGCAGAAGGCTTCATTCCGGTTTTAATTGGACCCCTTTGTGAATAGGTGTGAGTCGTTACACACTGTCCAAATACTGAATGGATATTTCTTTTTTCGATTTCTTCATAAAGCATATTTAGCAACTGTGTGAAAATATTTCCTCCTCGATATTGTTGTTTGGTCATTGCTAATCCCAATTCATACATGCTATCGTAGCCTTCTGTTTTTACGAGTGCCATATGACCACAAACAACCCCATCGTCAGCTTCGGCCACAAACGAAATCAAATCGCCTTTTTCATTGAGCGCTTTAACACGTTCTGGATAGTAAATATGTTCATAGACGTATGTGTACCCATACGATTCATAGGCACATTTAACTACTTCAATAGCATCCTTAGGTTCAAAAGGTCTAAAGGTGTAGGTGTGGTTCTTAACAATGTTGTTTTCAGTTTCCTCAGTAGGAGAGGAGGTTTCTATGTGTTGCTCTTCAAAATACTTTGTGAGACTTAGTTCTTTTCCTTCCTTTCCTAAGTTTTTATATTGGATTTTATCCATCAATTTTGACATAACAAAATTGCCAAAGCCTTCAAGGGTGTCTTCGTTAAACTGAATTGTATTAGGATCGAAAGGAATTCCTTGATCGCAGATATTTACAGATAAACCTGTTGTTGTTTTTTCTAGACGAATGTCGAAATGTGCTTTTTCATTTGGTAGAAATGCGTGTTTAATAACATTTGAAACCCCTTCTTCAGAAGCCATTTCAATTTGTGAGATAGCTATGTCGCTAAAACCTAAAAGCTTAGCATATTCGGCAATAAATTGATTGACTAAGGGGATGAAACGAATGTCGTTTGGAATGCGTAAACTGATAGTAGATTCGTTCATTTTTTTAGATTTTAAATTGTACGGCTAAAATGGTTATGTCATCAAAAGCTTCTGCTTGTAGGGTGTGGTTTTCAAGCGCATAGATACAGTCGTGCACTACTTTTTTAGCGTTGGTTTGATTTGAAATGACTTTGATTACATTTGATTTTCCGAATGATATTTCGGCTTTGTTTAGAGCGTCTGTAACACCATCACTATATAGAAAAAGAGTCGTGTTCTTTTCAAAATTCAATATTTGATTCTCGTACTTAAAATTAGGCGAAATCCCCAATGCTGTTTGAGGTGTGGTAATTATTTCTTCTGGAGTTTTATTCTCCTTTAAAAGAAATGGTCGCTCGTGTCCTGCATTACAAAAAGCAAGTTGATGATTTACAAAGTCGGTAACGCCACATATTAAGGTGATAAAGTGAAAGGTTTTATTTTTTTTAGCAAGGTCGTTGTTTACATAGGTAAGAATTTCTGAAGGAGATTTTCCGTTGATTGCTAGTGCTCTAATTGAAGATCGAACGCTGGCCATAAGTAGGGAAGCCGGAATTCCTTTTCCCGAAACGTCGCCTACTACAAAACAGATATTGCCATCGGGCAGTTCAAAGTAATCGTAGATATCGCCCCCAACTTCGGTAGCGGGTTTCATATAGCTACCAATCGAGACAGCAGTAATGTGTTTTAACTCCTCTGGCGAAGGAAGTAAGGTTTTTTGAATGTCATGACCTACTTCCAATTCGTTGTGAATGCGCGCTTGTTTGCTTGTGCTTAACTTCAGGTCATTGATGTATTTCTTGAGGTTAATCTGCATGTTTTCAAAAGCAGTGGCAAGCACCCCAACTTCGTCCTTTCTGTTGCTATAAGGCACTTTGAAATCGAGTTTGCCATCTCCCATATTAGAAATACTCTGACTTAAGTGCATGATTGGTTTAATGGCACGATTTGTAATCCACGCAGTTACGATAATAAGTATTAGAAGCCCTAATGAGAAAAAGAGCTGAAGTATTCGAATTGTTTTTTGATAGGAATGAAGGATGTCTGCTTTCTTGAAGGCTATTTGTAAATCCCAGTTGCTAAAATCTAATGGAAGTGAGAGCAGATACATATTTTCACCTTTCCATGTGGTTTCATGCAGGCTCATGGTCGAATCTAAATTTAGATGCGAAACTTTATTTGCTGAGGTTAAAATGTTTTCATCAAAGCGAAGGGTGTTTTGATTGTTTTCAGTTTCAGAAAGAATAAGGGAATTGCTTTGTGAGATCCACTTGTTGTAAGGAAATTTAGTCACAAAGTTTGAGGTTAATATATCAGATATAAAACTAAGAGTTAAGTCGCCAGTTATTACGGCAATCAAATCTCCTTCAGGGGTATGAATATAGTCATAGTAAGTAATCATTTTATCTTCTCCGCCACCAAGATCATCATATATATTATGGGTCCACCCTCTTTTTCTATTGGAGATTGCGTCTTTAAACCAATCGGTTTTTTCGTAATTATACCCGTCTATTTCAGCTAGATTTTTGTAGTATATACTATCGTTTTGCAAGAAGTAATATGGCGAGAAATAGGCTACTTCAGGAAGGTATGACATAGCCATTCCGTAGGTTTCTCCTGGATTATTAGCTACAATTTGTTTTAAAATAGTTGAGATTTCATTTTTTGTTGGCGATAGATTTTCAATAGTGTGCGCAACGTTCTGAACGGTTTCTTCAACCTTTACTGTTTTATTTTGAATTTCAGATTTAAGAAACTTACCAGTCAATACCATTTCAAAGATTCCTTCTTTGATGAGTTGGTCTTTATAATAACTTTGAATCCAGCCAAACAGTCCTAAATAAATGGCGATAACACCAATTGAAATAGACAGTATTAGCTTGTTTCTTAAATTCACAGTATATTTTTTTTAACTGTCAAACAATTTTTATTGTCGATTACTTCATATTCAATTTTGTCCATAAGGTTTTTGACAATGTCGAGCCCCCATCCTCCAATAGCTTTGGGTTTATTTTCACTGTTTTTTAAAGGGTTGAAAAGATTGCAATTGTCAGTAAAGCTTAAAGAAACTGACGTAGCGTGTTTCTTGCAGTTCACTTCAACTTCTATTGGTGTTTCTTGTGTGTTGTGATTGAAAATGTTTGAAACAATCTCATCAAAGACTATTAACAATTTGCTTTGATTTGGAGCATCAATTTCATTGCTTATAAGCCAATCTTCTAGTTGGCCCAAAGCTACTTCCCACTGAGAACGAGATGCTATATAAAGAGTTCTCATGGGTTGTGATTATAAAATTTTGAAAAACGATTGAAATCCAGTGATTTCTAAAACTTGAGCTACGCTTTCGTTGAGGTTCGTTAAAGCTACTTCGCCATTTTTTGCTTTAGCATTTTGTGCAGTCTTGACTAAGATTCTAAGGCCAGCACTAGATATATAGCTAACGTCTTTAAAGTCTAATGTAATTTGAACAGCATCTTTGTCTAGCAATGGTTGTAAAGCTGTTTCTAGTTCAGGACTTGTTAGGGTGTCAATTCTTCCTTTTGGCATCAGTATGTCTGTTCCGTCAATAAAAGTATGTGTGATTTCCATTTTTTAATGAAACTTGTTGGTTTTTTTACTTTTTTGTAATGTAAATATACTTAAATATGTTAATAGTAAAGCGAAGTGTTTAACATGATTTTTACAATAAGAATATTCTATAAGCCATGAAGGTTTAGTGGCTAAACTTAAATGCTTAGTTTCTATAGACTAGCTATAACTCAGCCTCCATAGAGGGTGTAAATGCTTAGCAATATTGCAGCTTAAACATAATTAGAGTCAATGAACTTAATTTATCTATAAATAGGTAACCATATAAAACAAAGAAACCTCGGAGTTTCCGAGGTTTGCAAGTTTTAAAGAGGTGTTGAGGTTATAGTGTTATTCCACCATCAACACTAATAGTTGTTCCAGAAATATACCTCGCTTGATCTGAAGATAGGAAAGCATATACATTGGCAATGTCTTCGGGTTTTCCTAGTTCTTGTAAAGGAACTTTAGAAGCCATTTTAGCTAAGACTTCTTCAGGCATAGCTTTAACCATATCTGTTAAGATAAAACCTGGAGCTACCGCATTTACTCTAATTCCTTTTCGACCCAGTTCACGAGCCCAAGTTTGAGTCATTGCGATGACACCAGCTTTAGTAGCTGCATAATTTGTCTGTCCAAAATTACCGTACAATCCTACTACTGAAGATGCGTTTAAAATTACACCAGAACCGTTTTCAACCATTGCAGGAGCTATACTTCTTGTACAATTATAGACGCCAGTTAAATTTACATCAATAACTTGTTGCCATTGCTCTTGAGTCATCTTTAATAAAGTAGAGTCGCGCGTGATTCCTGCGTTGTTTATTAAAATATCTATTTGCTTATGTTCTTTTAAAGTTTTTTGTGTTGCTTTTTCAACAGCATCGAAATCCGAGGTGTTTACTTCTATAAAATGTATATCATGACCTTGCTTTTGGAGCTCTTTTTCCATTTTTTCTCCTTGCTCCTTTACAATATCCCAAATAATAACTTTAGCGCCTTCTTGTATGAATTTTAGTGCAGTTGCTTTTCCAATACCGTTGGAACCCCCTGTGAAATAATAAACAGCGATATCTCTGCAAAAACTGCACCTATCACTTTACAGTTAGGAGAGTAGGTAAAAAAATTGATAATTACTATATAGTCAAAGCCATACAACTATATTTAGAGGGCTTAAGTTTACGAGAAATAGAACGCGTATTAGGCGTTTCACACTCTACAATTAGCAATTGGATAAAAAAATACAATATCAAAAAACCAGATTTAAGTATTTTTGATCCCACATATAAAATAGTGACTTTTGAAGAGCTTCAAACCTATATTTCAAATAAAGATATATTAACAGATAAAGGAGTTATAATCACAGAGCTAGGTTCAAAATATCTAGTGATTAGATGGAGCAAAGCTGGTGGAAATTGAAATCTATTATTCGGAAAATTAAAAATGGGCTTTAGAAAATTCCCTAATCTTCTAAAGCCCATTTTTTGTTCTAATCTTTATACTTTAATTTTCCCACGGCGATTCTTTCACCTCGTCAGGAATGTCAGAGGAAAGACTCCCGAAGAATGCAACAATATCATCTATTTCATCGTCAGTCAAATCTACATTTCTTTGTAGTTTTCCCATAATTTTTACAGAAGCACTTAAATCTTCTACAGATCCATCGTGGAAATAGGGGCCTGTGTGTACAATATTTCTCAATCCAGGGACTTTAAAGAAATACTTTTCCGACTCCCTTTCACTGATATCAAACAATCCGAGATCTATGTCTTCAGATTCGGTGTGTTTCCAATAATCGTGAAATAAGCCAAACTTCTGCAACATTTGTCCTCCAAGAGCAGGACCACTATGGCAAGTTATACATCCTGAATCTATAAAAGCTTTTAATCCTTTTTTCTCTTGGGTATTCAATGCTGATTGATCGCCTTCCAAATATTCGTCAAATCTACTTTCTGGAATTAAAGTGCGCTCAAAAGCTCCAATAGCATTGGTCAAATTGTCAAACGTAATGGGATCTTGATCTCCATAGGCTTTTGCAAATAATTCCTGATATAATTCCACTTCCTTTAATCTATCTACCAGTTGTTGTTCGTCTTTTATATTATGCTCTAGCGGGTTTAAAATTGGTCCTCCTGCCTGTTCCTCAACATCTGCAGCTCTTCCATCCCAAAATTGCATTTTGTGAAGTGATGCGTGAAATACAGTTGGCGAGTTTCTGCCTCCTATAGTTCCAGGGGCGTCTCCCGGAGAGAAACGTTTATTATCCACTCCATATGTTTTTAGATCATGACAAGAGTTACAACTAATATTTCCCTCACCAGACAAACGCGTGTCAAAGAATAAATGCTTTCCTAAAACAACCTTATCTTCATCCGGATCTTCAAGTTCAAGTGAAGAAATAGACTGAAAAAAAGTTGTAGCAATGGGATGCAAATCCTCATAGCCATCTTCAGTTGTTTCCTTCTGTTCATTTTTGCAAGCAATAAAGCCAGGAATTATCAAAATTAATAGATACTTTCTCATAGTAATAGTTTTTTTGGCTTGTTAACTAAGATAAGAAACACTGTCAATATCTGCAAATTTCTTCTGTTTTACTGAAACTATTACAATGCTGAAAACTTATATTTATCCCCCGATTTGAATAGTATACAGTATTTCAC
>DATGMT010000175.1:0-40300 GCA_035307265.1 Aequorivita sp. | reverse complement strand
TCAATTTGATTCGTGGCAACAAGAATTCCCATCGCTAAAGTTAGGTCATAAGCGGAACCTTCTTTACGAAGATCGGCAGGTGACATATTGAGAATTATTTTTTTACCAGGGATTTTGTAACCATTATTTTGAAGAGCGGCTGCTATGCGATAATTACTCTCTCGAATGGCATTATCCGGCAACCCAACCAAATGGTAGCCCACACCTTTATCAACATTAACTTCTATAGTGATTGTCGTGGCTTCAACGCCAAAAACAGCACTTCCGTAGACTTTTGTAAGCATCTGCAAATCATTAAGGTCGGGGAGATTACAGCAGAAAGATAATCAAAAAATGAATTAGTTGAAAATCATTAACTTATTTCGGATTGCGAATCAAGAAATCTAGACATTAAACTAATTGTGGAAGCATTTGAAATTTTAGATAAATCTTTATTCTGAATAGAACTCAACGTCCCTTTAGCTACCGTTTTACCAAGCTCTACACCCCATTGATCATAGCTAAATATATTCCATAT
This sequence comes from Aequorivita sp., assembly GCA_035307265.1. Taxonomy (GTDB): domain Bacteria; phylum Bacteroidota; class Bacteroidia; order Flavobacteriales; family Flavobacteriaceae; genus Aequorivita. Next base: position 39,783 of record DATGMT010000175.1, on the reverse strand, counting down.
AATTCCTTGTACGAAGATCTTATGTTCGTAGATTGCAATCAAACTTCCTAAAGATTTAGGCGTTAGTTTTTTTAATAATATAGTGTTGGTAGGCTTATTCCCTTCAAAAGTTCTATATGGATTATTGATATTTTGATTGAAGGTCCCTTCCCAAAGCGATTCTGTTTGGGCAAAAAAATTGGCCATAAGAATATTATGATTTGAAATATTCCCATGGAGTGACTGAGAAAAGCCAATGAAATCTGTTGGTATAATTTTAGTTCCTTGATGCAGTAATTGAAAAAATGCATGCTGAGCATTTGTGCCAACATTTCCCCAAACAATTGTTCCTGTTTGATAATCCACTTTTTCTCCATTACGGTCAATATGCTTTCCATTACTTTCCATCATGGCTTGTTGTAGGTAAGGAACCAACTTTTCGAGATATTGTGAGTAGGCAACAATAGCTTCACTTTCAGCGCCCAAAAAGTTGTTATACCAAACAGAAATTAAAGCTAGAATGATGGGAATATTTTGATCAAATGTTGCTGATTTAAAGTGTTTATCTGCTTCGAAAGCTCCTTTAAGAAGCGCTTCAAAATTCTTGAAACCAATCGCACAACAGATAGAAAGACCTACTGAACTCCAAAGAGAAAACCTACCTCCTACCCAGTCTTTCATGGGAAATATGTTGTTTTCTAAAATTCCAAAATCAATTGCAGCACTAATGTTAGAAGAAACTGCAACAAAATGCTTTTCAATATCTTTTTTAGAAGCTTTTTCAAAAAACCATCTTTTTATAACCGTAGCATTTGTTAGTGTTTCTTGAGTTGTAAAGCTTTTGGAAACTACAACAAATAGGGTGGTTTCAGGATTAAGTGTTTTTAATGTTTCTGCAACATCATCACCATCTATATTTGCTATAAAATGAACATTCAAATGATTCCGATAGTACTGAAGAGCTTCGGTAACCATTTCAAGCCCTAGATGACTTCCTCCAATTCCAACATTTACAATATCAGTGATAGATTTTCCAGTATACCCTTTGTGACTACCAGATATAACTCCATTAGAAAACACTTCCATTTTTGAAAGCACTTCTTTGACTTCAGACTTCGTATTATTGAAATCTCTAAGGGCAGTGTGAAGTACAGCACGCTTTTCTGTATCGTTGATTTTCTCCCCAGAAAAATATTGCTCAATAGCTTTACTTAGATTGACTTCTTTTGCAAGGTTTAAAAGAAGAGGCAATGTTTCGTCTGTCATCCGATTCTTAGAATAATCGAAATAAATATCCTGCCATTCAACCTTCATCTTATTTGCACGCTCTTTATCCATTGCAAAAACATCTTGCATTTGGATAGATTGCACCTTTTGAAAGTGTTTTTCAAGAGCTTTCCAAGAGCTCGTTTTTGTAGGATTTATGGTAGGTAATGGCATAGTTTTATATTAGTTTCTCTTATTCACTATTAAAAAGCGGGGAAATTAAAATGATAATTCTATGTTTTATTGAAATTGAATCTCTCAACAACAGCATTAGAGATTAGCTAAATACTTTCAATGATACAATATTAAATTTTTCTTCGGTAATATTCAATTAAACCATCAATAGGTCGCTGAATAATGTTTCCTAATTTTAGATTCTTTTCCAAAAAACACTCTGCTATAATTTCTTTTGAAAAATGTGCTACGGAACCTACAAAGTGGATAGGTAAATCATGTGCGTTCTCAAAACTTAAAATTCTATAGTTTATAAACTTAGAAATTCCTTCCTTAAGAAGTTGATGAAAGTATGGTTCTTTAACTCCTTTGGGAGAAGTAAAAATAAACTGTGTAAAAGATGCTAAATAAGCATTTGGATGTGGTTTCTGAAAGATATTTGATTTAATCTCATCAGCGTCTAGATTGTAAGTTTTTGAAAATTGTAGAGATAAATCTGCAGGCATTATTTTATAATAGTAATCTCTTATTAATTGTCTGCCAAAGTAACTACCACTGGCTTCATCCATTATTATGTAACCTAAAGACGCAATAGGCATAGAAACATTTTTTCCGTCAAAATAACAGCTATTACTACCTGTGCCTAGAATACAAACAATTCCAGGACTATTGGTTGTTGCATACACTGCAGCTAATGTATCTTCATAAATATTTACTTCTGCTGAAGTGAAAATACTAGAGAGTACGTCCTTAAACAGCGCGGCTGGAATTGGTGTGCCGCATCCTGCTCCATAGAAGTCAACCTTTTTAATTTCATTGAAAACTTGCCCAAGAGTTTGATTTTCCTTTATTCTTTTAGACAGTTCAGCTTTTGGAAGTACTGCTGGGTTTAGTCCTTTTGTAGTAGTCTTAAATTGAGTATTGCCCGAAGAATCGAGCAATACCCAGTCACATTTGGTGGATCCACCATCAGCAATTAATATCATAAATTTATATTGTAGAAGCGTAGGCAGCTAAATCTACTAGTTTTGCCGAGTATCCGTATTCGTTATCGTACCAACCGACTAACTTAAAGAAATTTTCATTAAGTGCTATTCCTGCGCTAGCATCAAATGTGCAAATGTATGGATCAGAAACGAAATCTTGTGAAACGACAGCATCTTCTGTATACGTTATAAATCCTTTGTATTCATCCTCAGAAGCTTCTTTAAACATTGCCTTAATTTGATCGTAAGTAGCAGACTTTTTAGTTCTAACGGTTAAATCTACAACAGAAACATTGGCAGTAGGTACTCTAAATGCCATTCCAGTTAGTTTACCTTTTAACTCAGGAATAACTTTTGTTACCGCTACTGCTGCACCCGTTGTTGTTGGAATTATATTGTTTAATCCAGATCTTCCTAAGCGGTAGTTCTTACGAGATGGTTGATCAACTGTATATTGTGAGGAGGTAACTGCATGTATTGTTGTCATTAAAGCTTCCTCTATACCAAGTTTGTCATTGATTAGCTTTGCCATAGGTGCCAAGCAATTTGTAGTACAAGATGCATTTGAAATGATAGTGTTTTCTGGTTTTAGCTCTTGATGGTTAACTCCCATAACAAACATAGGAGCCGACTTAGATGGAGCTGAAATAATTACTTTCTTTGCTCCTGCTTTTAAGTGGGAATTGGCAGAGTCTACTTCCTTAAACACTCCAGTACAGTCAAGTATAATTGTAGCTCCAATTTCATTCCACTTTAAGTTTTCTGGATTTTTTTCTGAAGTAACCCGTATTTTCTTTCCATCTACATATAAGCTATCGTTTTTCACCTCAACCTCACCTGGGAACTTTCCGTGAACAGAGTCATATTTAAGCAAGTAAGCAAGATGTTCTATCTCTAACAAATCGTTTACTCCTACTATTTCAACGTCTTCGCGTTGTACTGCAATTCTAAAGGCCAATCGACCTATGCGGCCAAAGCCGTTAATTCCTATTTTTATCATAATCTTTTTTATAATTATATTATATACAAATAGCTTAAGTTTTGCTTATGCTTTATAAATATTTTAACACTCAAATCCTATCTCGCGAGTATTCTAGCTGTTCGAATTAATTCTTGATCAATATCTGCATCATCTTGAATTGTTTGAAAAAATGGAACAGAAACAATTCTATTGTGAACAATACCTATCATTACATTAGACTTACCTTCTAAAATTGCATCAACTGCTCCAACTCCTAATCTGCTTGCTAAAACACGATCGTAACAACTAGGTGCTCCTCCTCGTTGGATATGTCCCAGAACAGTAACCCTTATTTCATATTCTTTCAAATTAGACTCTAGGTAACTAGCAAGTTCTAGGATGTTTGCTCCAATTTGATCTCCTTCTGCTACCACAACAATACTTGAAGTTTTCCCAGATTCCTTACTACGCGCTAAGGATTCCAATAGTCTTTCACGCCCCATATCTTCTTCGGGAATTAAGATCTCTTGTGCTCCTGCCCCAATCCCTGCATTTAATGCAATATCACCAGCATCGCGCCCCATAACTTCAACCAAAAACAAACGATTATGAGAGTTTGCAGTATCTCGCACTTTGTCTATAGCTTCAACCACAGTGTTGAGTGCTGTATCATAACCAATAGTAAAATCTGTGCCATCTATATCATTATCTATAGTACTTGGAATTCCTACTACTGGAAAATTAAATTCTTCAGAAAAAACTGAAGCTCCTTTAAATGATCCATCACCTCCAATGACTACCAAAGCATCTATATTTTCATTCTTTAAATTATCGAATGCTTTTTGCCTTCCTTCTTTAAGTGTAAATTCTTTACATCGGGCAGACTTTAAAAAAGTACCTCCTCTATTAATTAAGTTTTTAACAGAACGTGCATCCAACTCTTTAAAATCACCTTCGAGCAAACCCTGAAACCCTCGATAAACCCCTATACATTGAAGGTTATGATAGGATGTAGTTCTAACAACGGCTCTTATAGCTGCATTCATACCTGGGGAATCCCCACCGCTAGTAAGTACCCCTATTTTTTTTATTTCTTTCATAGTGGGAAAGATATTACAATTTGAATCAATAAAAAATGACTTTAATCACGATTAATATACGTGTTAGTACGTATAGTACAGTTTGGATACACACCTTATATTTGTATCATAGAATTAGTGGATAAGGCACAATGCATTATTTTTTGTGGGGATAGAAAATTTGCAAAGTGTTCTTTTAAAGTTTACTAAGTTAGGTTTGTTAAAGAATCCCGGCCATTGGTCGGGATTCTTGTTTTAAGAAACTTTCTTATCCACTATTAATCTATTTCAAAAAACTCTTGGACTAAAGTATACAATTATTCAGTATACGTAATCTTATATATTCTACTTGTGATTGAATCAACTTTAAATCGCTCATCTGATCGATACCCCATTACCCAAACAAGTTTTTCTTCACACAATAATATCCAAGTTTTATCTTTTTCAAAAACAGGAACCTTTTCATCTTTAAAATATTTACTAAGCTTCTTTTTACCTCTCATTCCGAAAGGATAAAAAACATCGCCTTCTCTTCGTTTTCGGATTTTTAAAGGAAAGCTAATTTTATCTGAATCTATATATAGAATATTATTTGCAGTTTCACCAATTGAATCTACTTCTTCTATTTTCAATTTTATTGGTTTTGATATTCCTGCTTCATAAACCAAAAACTCCACCTCTTGATCTTCGGAATTTATGGTTGTCAATATAAGCTCCTCTCTATTTTTTAATAACTTATGTGTTTTGGAAAACAATTGTTTCCCAGTTTGAGCGTCTAATAGATTCTCTACGTCATTCCATTCTGTAAATCCAAAACCATTCAAAAGTTCATATAATAGTTCATTTATATTTGGGATGTCTTTGAGCTTAGGAATATTAATCTTATACATTTCCTTCTCCTCCGTAACAACTAGATTATATATCAAAGCCATGTAATCTTCAATCAGTTTTCTTGATGATTGAATGTTTCTTTGGGTTGTTTTAAAGTTTTTAAAAATCGAAGGATTTGTTTCTTTAAACTTTGGCAGAACTTCTAATCTTATTTTATTTCGGAGGTAATCTGATTTTTGATTACTACTGTCTTCCCTCCATTTTATATTATTTTTATTTGCATATAACTCTATTTCTTTCCTTAAAAAAGGAAGCATAGGGCGAAGAATATTTCCGTTTTGTACTGGAATTCCAGCAAGACCAGCAATTCCTGTACCTCGGGAAACATTTATAAAGAAAGTTTCAAGGTCATCATCTAAGTGATGTGCAGTTAGTAAATAATCATATTTAAAGTTTGATAAAACTTCTTCAAACCAATTGTAACGCAGTGTTCGAGCTGCCATTTGTGTTGAAATACGCTCGTTTTTTGCAAAGACTTTTGTGTCAAAGGTTTCAGCAAAAACAGGTACATCTAATCGCTTTGCTAAACCAATAACAAACATTTCATCTGTATCGCTTTCCTTACCTCGAAGTTGGAAGTTGCAATGCGCCAATGCAAAATCAAGTTTTAAGCTATTTACTAAATGCACTAAAACCACACTATCAAGACCTCCACTACATGCTATTAGCAAACGGCTTCCTTTTAAAAAGGAAAAGTTTTCTTCGATATGGTTTTTAAATTCTGAAAGCAAATTGTTCATCAATATGTGTGTTGCATAACAACTCAGGAGACATCTACTTAGCCATTCTTAACTAAAAACGAGAGTTAATTATACTAAACGAGTATCTTCAACAAGCACTTGTTATAAAATATAGTATCTTTAAAATTAGATAAATTACCCTTTATCTGTTTAAAACGGAGGTGCTAAATAAGGAAATGTATCTAGAAACGGTGCGTCATTTTCTGGCACTCCATCACTTATCAAGTTTGGATCTTCGTTGTTTTTTGTTCCGTCGGGGCCACCAAAAATCCAAAGTAGGTTTGCATCCATAACATCTTCACCAAGAGCGCGACCCGTCAAAACTTGAGTACCATTATAACTGGTCTCACCGTTTTGAGCAACCCACAGCACATCTTGCGAAAACATCTCTGCCATTTGGTCTGCATCTAGCCCTAATATATTTGTAGTGTAGGATGTATCTAAAGTCATTAACCTATCTCTAAAAACATCCTTAAACTGGCTTTTCATTTTATGCGGAACCACTAGATTTAAGCTATCTCGCAATCCAGGTTTATTAAACAACAAGTTCACGCCAGCACGCCCCATTTGGTCCTCTTGCTTATACCTTCCTGCAAACAATTCTTCTTCAGCACAAGGCTCACAACTACCTCCACAGTCAATTCCTGTTTCATCACCATTTTTCACGCCATCGTTACACATATCTTGATAAATCGCATTTCCGTTGTCATCATCGTCTTGACACTGCACAAAAAGCAAGGCAAAAGAAATTAAAGGAATAAAACTTAATACTTTAATATTTTTCATGATTTGGTAATAACTCATTATTGTATTTTTCTTTTTGTTTCAACCCACATATTATAGGTTGGAGTTCCTGGAGCAAAAGGATTAACGTTTGTAGCTGGTGTTCCTAACAATGCTTTTGGAAGCTCCACTACTATAGATAAAACGTTGGTTCCTTCATAACTATCTGTTCCTGGATTGTTAAATCCTGAAGCAGCACTTCCTGCCATATATGAATCAAATCTAGCTTTATCAAAGAAGAAAGGATCTTCTCTAGGGCCAGCAAAAAACTTCATGCCATTAGCTTCTTCAACATATACTTCTTCATAAGTTGAAATCTTAACACTATGCTTAATATCTGTCTTAATTGTGCTTATTAAACTTGATTCTGTAGTGGAAAATGGTCCAAAAAAGTGCATTGAATCACCTCTTTTTATTGCCTGAATAAGGAGGTCCTCCTTAAGGTCGTTATCAACATCTATATTAAATTCCATCAAGACGTCTTCATCAAAAGAGGCTTGATCTGTTGGTGTTCCAGAAGGGATTAAGCCTTGAGTATTCATCACCAATACTAAGTTGTTTGGGTCTGGAGCTTGAAAGGCATAAAAGTCGGCGATATCTGAGGTAGTTCCAGACACTGATGGTCCATCATTATGATCACCACTTATTAAGACAACGGCCAAAACCATTATTCCTAGAGAACTAACCATAGTAAAAATTCTGGATTTCTTCATTGTTATATTTAGAATTAAATAATTTTGCGTAATTAAATTTTCCGGTTAAAAGTACGGATATGATTTTAGATAGAGCACTTCCATTCAAAATCTTATCTTTAAGGCAGTAAAAATAATCATTCTGAATATATGAACCCTTCAGCCTCCGATTGGATTTTAAAGTTTCTGAGCCTTTATAGCAGAGAGGAACTGGTTGATGACTTTAAAAATGAAACTAGTTTCTATAAATCTCTGAAACAAAGTGGGTTTATATATGGTATTTCTGTTGAAGTTTTATCCAATAAACCTATTGGAACTCTCAAGCTCACAAAAGAAGAGCTCACAAAAGTCAACTTATTCCACAATCTTATTTACCAATACTTTCAGGCTCATAAAGACGCCACAGATCAAGAGGCTATTAAAAGTATTCTGGATTTTTACCATCAACTCGAAAAAGGGAAAACTGGTTTTTTTCAAAGGTTTTCTTTTACGAGCAACCCTTCTCATTCTTTAGAAAATATTCTTTCTGCAAGACTTCAAGAGGCTAATGCGTTACTTAAAAAGAACACTCTCACGCTTTTGACCTATGCTCTTTTACACTTAGACGCCTTGGCTTTTAAGCACTGGCTTATAAACCCAGCAACCGTTAAAGATGCATATAAACAACTAGAAGATGGTGTACTTAACTATTGTTTTTTCACGCTAAAGTCTAAACAAAACAAATCCAAATACGATAATCTTTTAATTGAATTATTTGAAACTTCAAGTGGATATGTGTTAGACCGGACAGCAGACAAAAGTGCCAAGTTTATAGAAAAAGTTGAGTACCTTAGAAAAGCTGATCGTTTTGAAAAGAAATATATCCTTGATTTATGCTGCCTTACCATTTGGGAAGACTTAAAAATGGACGCCGGCGAATATGAATACCTCCTTCAAATTATCGATATTCTTGATTTTCCAGAGGAAGAGTTGACTTCAAGCCTTTCGGAATTGGAATCATTCTCGAAAAAGCACACAGAAAAAATTGTGCTTTTTGAATATTCAAACCCCGTAAAACGCTTTTATAAGCAATCTGCTTCTACTGTTAAACTACTAATTTTAAGGAATAAGAATCGTTTGATTCAAGAATTGGACGAGAGCGGAGAGCTTGTGGTTTTACTCGGGCAATCTACTGTTCGAGATCTTACAGCTGAAGAAAAGTCTAAAGTAAAAAACCAACTCTTAGATATTTGTAAAACCATTCCAAGTCTAACCATTTTCCTACTTCCTGGAGGTTCTGTACTTATGCCCCTTTTGGTTAAATTTATTCCAAAGCTACTTCCTTCGGCATTTCAAAATAACCGAATTGACATCCCTAAAAGGTAATTAGCCTTTAAAGCAAAGAAACTGAATTCGACCTGACTTTATAAAAACAATATTCTCCCTTTTTAGTAAGAAGCTACTAACCCATACTACTCTAACCAAAGCTTAAAGTCTTTCACTCGTTCTCGAGCCACTATAACCTCAAGATCTTTATAGCTGTTGAGCTTGATTTGCAGACGTGAATTTGTGTAGGAAATAATATCTTTTATTGCATTAATATTGATGAAAAACTTCCTGCTAACTCTAAAGAATGTTTCAGGAGAAAGCTCTCCTTCCAATTGTTCTAAGGTGGTTTCTAGAAGATAGTTTCTGCCGTCGATAGTGTGGGCATAGGTGCCTTTGTTTTCAGAATAGAAACACTCAATATCATCTACCGAAATCATTTTAATGTGCTGACAAATTTTTGTGGTAAAACGTTTTTTATACTCTCTATCCACAGGGTTTATAAGCAGCTTTTTTATGTCGTTAAAATCAAACTCAACTTTATGGGACGTGGGCTGAAAGCTCTTATATTTTTCAACAGCCATTTGTAATTCTTCTTCATCAATCGGCTTTAATAAATAGTCTATGCTATTCAGTTTAAAAGCTTGAAGTGCATATTCATCAAAAGCAGTTGTGAATATAATAGCGCTTTTCACTTCTACAGCATCAAAAATTTCAAAAGAAAGTCCATCGCTCAATTGAATGTCTAAGAAAATTAAATCAGGATGCTTATTGGCTTTAAACCACTCCACAGATTCTCCAACACTATGCAGCATTTGGTTCACATTGACATTTTGTTTCTCCAACATTCGCTTTAAATGACGTGCAGAAGGTTTTTCATCCTCGATAATCAGTACATTCATAAATTAATTTGAAGTTTAGAATTTGTATTTGTTAAAAGCTACTGTGTTTTAATTGTGTACAGTTTCAAGTTATAATCTTAAAACCGTTCTTCTTCCATAAATTGTTTGATTTTCTTTTCCTCCCAACGTTTCAGAAAACGATTTCTGCCGTATAGTGTAAACAACACATAAACAGCATGTGAAACCAATCCAATTCCCCAGAAAAATGTGGTTACATAATTCTCCCACTTAAGGAAGTCGGGTTTACCGTTTCCAAAGGTATTTGACAATACTAAAATAATAACGCTATTGATGATAATATAAACAACTAAGTGATTGTAGAAATCTTTCAAAATCTCAACTTTTCGCTTCGCTTTTAAATATGCTTCATACTTCATCATGAGTTATAGTTTTCGGTCTTCATCTTCCATGAACTGTTTGAGTTTTCGCTCTTCCCAATCTTTACTCAAGAATGAAACACCGCCAAATACTTTCATGGCGTGAAACACAATTCCAATTCCCCATCCAAAAGCAGCCCATAGAAACCATGCATTTCTCCATTGATTGACGTAGTAGTTTAAACCTGCTAAAGCAACAATAAAAACCACATAGGATGTTAGACTGATATAAAACTCTTTTATTTCAGCAACCTTACGTTTTGCTTTTAGATACTTATCACTTTCTTTATCAATGTTTTTCATGTTCTATTTTCTGATAAAATTATAAAAGTTTATAACCCATATAAAATAACTTCACCTCAACTGTCGAAATACATAGATGAACTGTTTAATCTTCTTTTTCCATCAGTTCTCGAATCTTCCTTTCTTCCCATTTTTTGCCAAAGAAAGGGCTGTAATTGAATGCTTCGGAAGCATGGTTTAGGACTCCAATTCCCCATCCAAAGATTGGAAAGAATGCCCACGGAAAATTTACATTAGACACGTAGTTCAAATAGATAAAAAAGGGAATACTAGCTATATAAATCCCTAAATGCAGATAGAAGACTTTAAGCTTTTCAACTCTTTTTTTAGCAAGCTTATATCGTTTTTCAGAAATATAGGTTTCTTGAGTGTTTATTACATTAAAGTCTTCCTTCAAAATTGGGATGGCCACGCTAAACTCCTCTCTGTTTTTATGAATTACAACAGGCATGTCTGTTAAAAGAGCATATCTGTCTTTTATATTTTGCAAGCCAACGCCAGTACTTTCTTTTAAACTTTGTTTCTGTTGTATATTATTAGAAACAACTAAAGTTCCATTTTCTTCATAAATCGATATATAAAGCTTTTTTGAAGAAGTGACCTGATTATGTTTAACCGCATTCTCTAAAAGTAGCTGGAGTGATAATGGAACAACCTTAGCCTGAGGATTACTCAAATGAGACGGTGAAGAAAACACAATACTGTCCTCAAACCTAACCGTTAAAAGCGACATATATAGTTTAGCAAATTTCAGCTCCTCCTCGAGAGGCACAAGTTCTTTGCTTTTTTGCTCAAGCACATAGCGATATACTTTAGAAAGCGAAGTAGTGAATCGAGTGGCAGATTCAGGGTTTTCCTCTATTAAAGCGCTGAGCACATTTAGACTATTAAAAAGGAAATGAGGGTCTAATTGATTCTTTAGAGCATCGAATTTTGCAGAGGCCGTACCTGCTATAATTTTCTGTTCGGTTACTTTTGTTTCCTGCTTGTTTTGGTAATAATAAACCGTGTAGAATATTGCAGAAACAACAACCGATATTAGAAAAGAAACATAGTAATACTCTATACTCTCATCTGCAAAAAAGCTAGAAATACTCTTTCCGCCAATTAGGGTTTCAGTTATCAGTCTAATAAAAAACAAACTAATAACCGTTAGCACTACTCCCCCAGCGGCCCCTTTCAGCAAGTTTTTAGACTTAAAAACGTCATTGGGAAACCATTTCAGCAGAAATCTAAAGTAATAGGCATTTACTAAATACAGCGTTACAGCATAAAACTGATTATATGCAAACCAAACGAGTAGTTGTTTGACGTTGGGAAATCTATTAAGATTGGCATATTGAATTAGCAGCATTACGATAAAAACCGCAACACCAACAAAAAATGCTTTTGCAATATGTTTAATAAAATCTCTCAAAGAATTTTCTATTAATTAATGCTAAATTACTCGCAGTTTTCAGCTAAAACCTGCTTAGCTCTTTCTTCTCCAAAACTAGGATAAAACTTTCCTTTGGGTTTAAACTCTACAAACAAATCTATTGCTCGCTGAATATCGGCACAATAAGAATCTATAGATCCTCCAAAGTATTTTGCACTTCCTATGTTCCATTCTGCATTTGCCAAAATCATTCTAGGATTTTCTGGCTCTAACGCCAGGGCTTTATTGTAAAGCTCTGTGGCTTTGGGTGAATATTTCATTCCGTATTGCATTCCGTCAAAAACAATCCATGCGGTGTATAACTGAGCTTGAAGAAGCATAATTTCAGAATTCTCTTTTGAAATAGCTGTAGCATCATTAATAAAGTCTTGAGCTTTTTTCAACTGTGCCGATAGCTTGTCCTTGTCTTTTTCACCAAAACTATTGACCACGTTTATAGTAGCTACATAATAAGGAGGCAACCATTTATTTGGTTCTGCCACTGAAATACGTTCAAACATATTGGCTGCTTCCCACGGCTTGTTTTCAGACCATAGCTTAAATGCTTTTTGCATTCCTTGTTCATATTTACTTGCAGCTTCTTCATTGGTGAGAATTACTGCATCTGTTTGAGCCTGCATTACCATAACGGTAAAAAACAAACTAATATAAGCGATTACGTTTTGCATTGTATTGGGTTTATAGTTAATATTTAAAGTACAGATTTACTGACTAATATTTTTAAAACTCACATCATTTCGATATTAATTTGAGTGATGCGACCATTTCTAACCTCAAACTTTGCATCTTCCCATTTTGGAGAACCAAATAGAGGAGGAACGTTGTTGGAGTTTCCATAGTTTTCTTTAGGGAACATTCCAAAAAGCCTATCAAATTCGTTATTGTCGTTTTCATCGTGATATACCGAAATAGCATAGGTGCCTTCGGGAATGTCTTCAAAAACAACTTCCACTTTTCCATTTATAATTTTTGCTACAAAAGACTTATATACCTTTTTTAAAAAGTTTGAATTTTCACTATACAGCCCAATCATGGCCTTTCCTGTGTCATTTTTAAAACCTGTTATAGAAACATCTATAGTGTTTTGGGCATGAAACATAAAAGAGTTCAATAAAAGTAAGGATATTGTAAGCAACGATTTCATATTCTGTGATTTTCTTAAACTTATTTATACAAATTTCTTAAAAAGTATTTCCAATTGAAATTTAAAGTTACTCAACCGTCAATTCTAAAGAGTGAATTGTTATCTATAGACTCCTTTCATTTACTTTGATAAACTTTAGAGCGTTTTGAGGTAATTTCCTCTTAATTTATATTTACTTAAGAAATCTGTTCTTGATATAATCTATTCGATTTGACTTCGCTGGTTGCAAACTCTCATAAAACATGATAAAATGCGAACTACTCTCGAACAAAACTTGGACAAAACCTGACTAAGAACCGAGGAAGTATAAAGTGAGAATTGGAACAAGATCGAAGAACGAATTTTGATAGTAACGAAATGAAAGTAGCTGTAACAAAGGTTCAACTTGATTGTTTTCGGGTATAGCAAGCACGAGTTTTATGTATTTCATAGAGGCTTTATAAACTTTTAGGACATTATATTGAAGTCTATTACACTAAAAATGCACTAATTTTGATTCAAAAGTGCTTTATGGAATATTTGACAAAAAACATCGTTGCCACATTTATCATTATTGTGCTTGCGGTCTTTGGATATTTTTACACTCCAAAAAACAAAAGCTCCTTTGGCTACAAAACCCTATGGCCCTTAAAAATGATAACACTTGGAGTTATGCTAATAATTTTGCTAAAAAACTATTCTTAATTGTAGCTATTATTTTTATCGTTGCAGAAGCTCTGTTATACATCTATCTAGAAGATGATTACAAAGCTTATCGCTATTCGTTTCAAATTCTCTTTATTTCATCAATATTGATAATTCCGATTGTTGAAATATCATTACACTTGAAATTTAATAAAAACGGAAAGTCGAAAAGACCTTAGAGGTTTTTCAATTGATTAGTCTTTTTATTGTCGCTGATAGTCCAAAACAACCCTACAAAGAAAAACTGATCGGCAGCTGGGCGCAAGTCTCTTCTTGGAAAAACACCATTAGCATCTGGTAGGTTTGCATATTGATATCCGTATACATTTTTAAACGCAAAGACATTGTTTACAGATGCATAAATGATTTTCTGTGGAGAAATGAGGTATGCCCAATTCAAACTTACGCTATTGTAGCTTTTGGTTTTATTTTGAAGAAATCCGGGCGAATTGTAATCTGTATATTTTCTTCCACTCGCATACTGATAGCTAAAACCTATTTGGCTTTTCAACGAGTTAATCCAATACTTACCTACAACTGAAAGGTTGTGTCTATTTACATAAGGAGGTGTGGCTTTTATTGGATACTCTTTGTATTTGCGCTCCGAATCCAAAAACGAATAACTCACCCAATAATCAACGTTTTTAATACTACTATTATCTCGCCAAAATAGATCCAAACCTTGAGCATACCCATCTCCATTATTCAAAAACTCAGTATGTATATCTGGAGCAGAATCACTATAGGTCACTAAATTTGAATAGGTTTTGCGGTACACTTCTGCTCTAAAAATTCTATTCTTTGCAGCATATTGATAGTTAAGTATAAATTGCTGTGTATGTTGGGATTCTAATGTGGTATCAAACTTTAGAATTTCGTTTTCTGGCTGCTGATAGAAATCGCCATAAGCAAAGGATAGTTGACCGTTTTTGCTGGTTTTATAAGCAATTGAAGCTCTTGGCGAAAGTGTTAACTCCTTAAACATTTGACTGTATTCACTTCGCACTCCAAGTTTCAGAGCCAATTTTCGTAAAAAGAGTATATCGCCTTCTGCAAAAACTGCAGAAATAGTATTGTTGAAATTTAATTGAGCATCTATGCCAGGCTCGTTGTAATCTTCATTGAAATCTGTTATAAACTGCTCTATTCCAAAATTCAATTTAAAGTGATTGCTAAATCGTTTTCCCGATTTCAATTTTAGATGCACAGAGTGTTCAATATCTTTAATATCTGCTTCATCAATACCCACTTTTGTATTTCCATAGGTATAACTACCTCCTGCGAAAATAGACCAACCTTTATTTAGTGTCTCATAAAAACTGGTGTTGGCATAAAGATTTTGGTTATTCAATTTAAACCTCATTCCTTCGGGCTTATTGATATCTTCATAATTGAGTTCAAAATTTGAAGTATCGAAAGCGGCGTAAACTTTTAACAGCCCTTCTCCTATTTTCTGCCGGAAAACTGCTTCACCAGAAGCTGTTTCATAAGGCTTTTCCCAATCGTTCCTGTCTGGAAGAAGTGCTATATAGGGCGCCAAATTTGTATAAGAAGCATTTACGCTCAAAGAGTTTTTATCCCTTTTTATAGTATGGCCCAATCCGCCACCAACACTCATAACAGAAATATCTGTTTGATTTTGAGCGGGTTCATCTATTGTGTTTAAAAGCAAAACTGAAGATAGTGCTTGTCCGTATTCTGCAGAGTAACCTCCTGTTGAAAAAGTAATTCCATCGAACAGAAAAGGGCTGTATCTGCCGCGTGAAGGCACGTTATTGGCGCTTGGAGTATAGGGTGAGAAAACCCGGACACCATCTATAAATATTTGTGTTTCTCCCACATCGCCTCCTCTAACAAACAATCTACCATCTTCGGCAACCGTTGAAGTTCCTGGCAGTGTTTGTAAAGCTCCAATAAAATCTCCAACGGCGCTCGCTGTTGTAACAATATCTAAAGGTTTAAGCACTGAAACCGCACTATTATCTCCAGTTGTAAATGAACCCGCCGAGATAGTTACAGTTTCTAAAGAGCTGATATCTTCTTTTAGAATAATCTTTAAGTCGTTCATATTTAAAACCTCATCAGTAATTTTATAAGGTTCGAAAGACACATAGGAAACAATAAGAGTTTGAGTTTTGTTTTGAGAAGTTTCAAAAGAAAACCTTCCATTTTCATTGGAAGTAGCTCCATCGTAAGTACCTACTAAGTATACATTTGCTCCAATAATGGGAGTGTTTTTACTATCTGTAACAATTCCAGAGATGGTAAATTGAGACCATAAAGCAGTTTGAGCACATAGGAAAAAAACAATAAGAACTGAAGTTTTCATCTTGATTAATTTCAATATTAGGCTCAAAGATTTAAATTCATTTCTTGTATTCATAAAAATGATTTCCGAAATGTAAAAGAAGTAGGATGACTTGTAATCATCAATTTCTCAACGCTGATTTTAGTTCTTTTTAAAGGGCCTAATGATCAATCGCGCTGCTTTATCATAGTTTATATAGTTATAGGTCCAATTGAAAAAGGTAACCACTCGATTTCTAAAACCGACCAAAAACCACAGGTGTACAAACATCCAAATAAACCATGCGACGGGACCTCCAAAGCGCAATTTCCCAATATCTACCACAGCTTTATTACGCCCCACGGTTGCCATTGTTCCTTTGTCATTATATTCGAAAGGTGATAGTTTTTTGCCTTTTAGTAGTTTCCTAAAGTTTTCACCAAGTAATTTCCCCTGTTGAATTGCTGGTTGAGCCACTTGAGGATGACCTTTGGGGAATTTTTCGGTTTCCATTAAAGAAATATCTCCCAAGGCATATATATTTTCATAGCCAATAATCTTATTATACCGATCTACTTTATACCGTTGAATTCTCTCAACAAGGGCTTCAGCTTTGATTCCTTTAATTGGTGCACCGGTAACCCCTGCTGCCCAAATGAATGTAGCCGTTGGGATTTGTTTATTGTCATTAGTAAAAACTGTGTTGCCATCATATTCATTTATAAAGGTTTTCAAAAGAATCTTTACACCTAATTTCTCTAAAAACTTTTGCGCTTTATAGGAGGCTTTTTCGCTCATTGGTGGTAAAACCCGATCTTGACCTTCTATTAAATACACCTCCATTTCCTCTTCGTCAATTTCGGGGTAGTCATTTTCTAAAATACCTCTTTTAAACTCTGCCAATGCTCCTGCCAACTCAACACCTGTAGGTCCAGCTCCAGCAATTACGAATGTCAACAGCTGCCTACGTTTCTTTTTATCTGTGGCCATATCTGCAGCCTCAATGTTTTGGAGAATTAAACTTCTAATATTTAAAGCTTGAGGAACTGTTTTCATAGGCATACTATGTTTGGCAATACTGTCATTACCAAAAAAGTTTGTTCGTGTTCCTGTCGCTATCACGAGGTGGTCATACGTTAAACTTCCTATTGAAGTTGAAATGCTGTTTTCTTTAGTATTAATATGTTCCACTTCTGCCATTCGGAAATGGAAATCGGAATAGCCTCTAAAGACTTTCCTTAGTGGATAAGCTATCGAGTCTGGCTCTAGTCCTGCAGTGGAAACCTGATAAAGAAGCGGTTGAAACGAATGATAGTTATGCCTGTCGAAAAGCACTACTTGAACCTTTTCTTTTTTCAATTGCTTTATAAAAGAGATACCTGCAAAACCGCCACCTATAACTATTATTCTGGGTAAATCTGTGTTAGGAATATTCATAGTTCTATTTTTCAACTTTCAAGAAATAGTCTTCAATTACAAAGAGTGGAAATTCAACAAGTTACGATTTATAAAACTCTCTAATCATTGAATTTAAACTGTACTAATCAAATTTACGATTTGTAAGGAAGCTATCTTAATTTTTATGAGTTTTGTAACAAAGTCATAAAACATGACACTAACCAAATAGCCAACTCAAATAAAAATAGTGGAGAAGGATCTCGAACATAAGTTTGTTACACAACTAAAAGAGAATCAAAGGATTGTGCATAAAATATGCAGATTATACACCTATGACGATGATTCGCATAATGATTTGTTTCAAGAAATCACAATTCAACTATGGAAAGCTTACCCTAAGTTTAGGGGTGATTCGAAATTCAGCACTTGGATGTATCGAGTTGCTTTAAACACTGCCATAACACTTTATAGAAAATCTAAACGCAGTATTAAAACCCAAGATTTTGAAAATTTAAGTTTTAAAATCGCTTCTGAAGAATTTGACGACACCGAAGAAAAGCAATTAGCTCTCATGTATAAAGCAGTTAAAGAGCTAAACGACATCGACAAAGCATTGGTTTTTCTATATCTAGAAGATAAAAGTTTTCGAGAAATAGCTGAAACTTTAGGAATTTCAGAAGTAAATGCAAGAGTGAAAATGAATAGAATACGAGGGAAATTACGAACTATATTAAATCCGTAAAACACTATGGATGAGCTTGAATTATTAAAAAAACAATGGCATCGCCAAGAACGCGATCTACCAGAGCTTTCGTATAATGATATTTATAAAATGTTATTAAGGAAATCCTCTTCTACTGTAAGATGGATATTTTTAATCAGCATAGGTGAAATTATTTTTTGGACAGGGGTGGCTTTTCTAATCCCCGATTCAAGCAAGAAGTATACGGATGATATTGGCTTGCACAATGCACTTCTCATTTTCAATATTTTTCATTACACGGTTTATGCTCTCTTTATATTTCTGTTTTATAAGAATTATAGAAAAATCTCAAACACAGATTCTATTAAGAAATTGATGCAAAGTATTCTTCAAACGCGAAAAACTGTAAGGTACTTTATTGTTTACAATATTGTTGGAACCTGTGTTTTACTAATTGGTTTGAACATTTATTACTATTTCAATCAAGACTTGATATTCCAATTGATGGTAAATGGTGATAATGTCCAAGCTTCAATGAACAAAGAACAATTTATAAGCATGTTTTTCATCTCCCAATTGGTCGTGGGTGCATTACTAATTGTGGGGGTTATTATTTTTTATCGAATTGTTTATGGATTCTTATTAAGACGATTGAATAAGAATTATAAAGAATTAAAGAAGATAGAGGTTTAAAAAATTTATTCTGAAATAGTAGTGTCCAACTAAGATTTAAGGCCCTTTATATAAAATGTATAATCCTTGCTCTTTGGATACTTGATAATCAAGATAGGTTAACAGCCTATACTTTATAGTTATTAAAGCTATAGCGTAAAAATAGCAAGGTTGTTTTTAGTGGAAATCCTTTAAGCACTGGCTATTGCAAACAAAGCAGTGTTTTGTTATATCTTCATCAACCCCTAAATAATATGAAAGTTATAGAATAGTGGCGTTTGAAATGCCAAGCATTAATATCGCCATTGACGCTGTTTGTTTAGCTCTTCTGCTTTTTTAATTTCCTCGGTTGGAATTACTTTTAAAAAAGATGGATGTTGCTCAATAGCATACTCAATTTTCTCAACTATTTCCTGTACTGTGTCATTGTCATAATCTATATCCAATGGCTTTTTAATTTCCATTGTTTGTAGAATATTTCGTTTTTTAATACGAAGCCCTTTTTTATCAAAAGATCTTCTAAATCCATCGATAACAATTGGAACAACAATGGGGCGGTCCTTTTTAATTATATGGGCAGTTCCACGGCGAA
Source organism: Aequorivita sp. (assembly GCA_035307265.1). Classification (GTDB taxonomy): domain Bacteria; phylum Bacteroidota; class Bacteroidia; order Flavobacteriales; family Flavobacteriaceae; genus Aequorivita. Next base: position 20,427 of record DATGMT010000175.1, on the reverse strand, counting down.
TAGGTCTCCAAGGTTTTGTGGTGCCTTGAGGGAAAGTAATGAGCCAACCATCATTAAGCGCCTTGCTTATATTGCTCACATCGCTCATTTTCACTTGCTTATTAACCTCTTTTCCTTTTTCACGCCAGGTACGTTCTATGCTCACAGAGCCACCATAGGCTAAGATTTTAGGCAGTAATCCGGCTTTCATTGTTTCTTTTGCAGCAACAAAATATATATTAAGTTTTGGTCTCCATAAATAACCAATGTTCTTTATATTATCGTCTCTACCGCTTAAACTAGCATTAAACACGTGAAACATAGCCACAACATCGGCGAAATAGGTCTGGTGATTACTCACAAAAAGCACATTTTTGTCTGGTAGGTTTCGAATAACTTCACTTCCGTGGATTTGAAGTTCATTAAATCCTTTAAAACGACGATGCGTCAACGCTCCAAAAATTCGGATTAACCAAAGTTTTAAAAAAAGAATATGTCCAAATGGATTTTTTTTGAAAAGCCCCATATATTATTTATCAGTAATCAATATTTAAGTAAAACAACTGTAGTTAGAAACAAGTTTAAGTGGAGTTTAAAATACTCTAACAACAATCAACCTTCATGCATCTCCTGCTACAATGAAAAATAAACTCCAACTTACAAATATAGTAAAATATGCTTTTACAGAACTTTACTAATCAACTCTCGCACTTCATTTAGCATCATTGCGGTGGCTCCCCAAACTATGTGACCATTCAGTTTAAATGCAGGAACCTCAAGATCAACGGCGTATGAGGTAGTAATGATTCGCGATGTTATACACTTATTATCCATAAAATCGTTTAAATTAACCTCTATTAAAGATTCCACCTCTTTCTCTTCGGGCACAAAGTTTGGTGAATTTTGAGTAATCCCTAAGAAAGGTTGAACAAAAAAGTTACTTGGTGGGATATAGATTTCGGTTAGTTTTTTAATAACAGAAATGTCATTTCTAGGAACGCCAACCTCCTCCTCTGTTTCACGCAAAGCAGCATCTTGGATAGAATTGTCTACGCTTTCAATCTTTCCTCCTGGGAAGCCCACTTGGGCAGAGTGCACTCCTTTATACGTCTTTCTAAGAATAAGTATTAGGTTTGTTTGTTGTTCAAGAGTTGGATAAAATAACACCATAACACCTGCTTGTTTTGCATTTTTAGTTTGAATAATTTCTTCTTTTAATTCACGTAAACGTTCTGCAGGGGCCATTTTCATTTGGACTGTTTCGCCTGGAAGCTCCATTTTTGTTACTTTTACAATTCGTTTTTCAAATTCACGAAAATCCATTTATGAGAAAATTATTTGTTTATTTCTTTAGTTTACTACTATTGTTGACCGGCTGTGAAGATAAGAAAAAGGCATCCAGTATTGAAACCAAAGTCGAGATTGATGTTGAAGATGAAGTTGAAGGTGAAGATGAAGTTGAAGAAAAGAAATCTAATACGTACCCTTTAATCACTAATGAGAATATGGTTTCTTTTTTAACCCAATACGGAAAAGAAAACTTAGAAACCAAAGTTCTTCTATCTACTCGTTTTGGAAATATTGAAATTGAATTGTATGAAGATACGCCTCTACACAGGGCCAACTTTATTTATTTGGTGAAGCAGAAGTATTTTGACGAAACATTCTTCCATAGAATTGTTCCCAACTTTATTATTCAAGGAGGAAACAGCGATTTAGTTTCTACTCCGAAAAAACGTGCAGAGCTTGGAAAAGGCTATTTACTTCCTGCTGAAATTATTCCAAGTCGAGTTCATGAGTATGGAACTGTATCTGGAGCCAAAGAATATCGAAAAAACCCGGATAACAGATCTGCGCCTTATGAGTTTTTTATTTTTGTTGGACCCAAGTCTTCTACCGCACATTTAAATGGAAAATACACCATCTTTGGAAGGGTTATTAAAGGAATGGACGTAGTAAAAGAAATTTCAGAACTTGAAGCCGATGGCGAAGATTGGCCATTGAGCAATATTTATATTTCAGCGAAAGTCCTGGAGTAACACCTCTATGAAATCATTCTCCCAGCTCTTCCTTTGTATAAATATTAGGCAAAGACAAGTTGAAATAAACCGCTAAAAGCCTAATAATCATTACAACCGAACCTGATATTACTACAATTAAGTCTATCGGCATTGGCGTTTCCATAAGTAAAAAATATACAGATGCTCCAATAATACAGGCGGTTGCATATATTTCTTTTCTAAAAATTATTGGAATTTCATTACACAAGATATCTCGAATAACCCCTCCAAAACATGCTGTCATAGTTCCTAATGCTATACAGATAATTGGAGGAAAACCTGCTTCTATCCCTTTTTGAACTCCTACAATTGTATAGAGTGCAATTCCAATTGTATCAAACAGGAGAAGTGATCTTTTAATATAGTTAATCCTCTTTCTGAAAATTACAGTGAAAAATGTAGTTGCGAAAATTACATACACATAGGTTAAGTTCTGCATCCATGCTACTGGAGCACCAATAAGGATGTCTCGTAAAGTTCCTCCTCCAACTGCAGCCACAAAAGCAATTATCAAAATCCCAAATGGGTCTAATCTTTTGTTCATTGCTGTTAGCACTCCCGAAATCGCGAAGGCTAAAGTCCCGATAATATCTAATACAATAATTAATTTCACATGTTTTGTGTAAAGTAGTTATAATCTTTCAATACTGTATCTATATACTCTTTATCATACAATTCTGAAGAAGTACCTAATATAGATTCTACCTTCTTCCGAAGTAAATTTAAAGTTTTATAGTCTTTTGAACGCTGAGCAATAAGATAAGTTTCTTTTATTAATCTTACATCTTTATCTGTAAGCGTGGTTACATTTATAAATTTTGGAACATAGTCATCTGTTACTTCTTCTAAAATTGTATGATCTATTTTTACAGTTTGTTTAGTGCTTATCACCACTGTTCCGGCTGCGTGGTCGCCTATTCGTTGGCTTTTTTCAGAGAATAAAATGAATAAAAGTCCAATAGACCCTAAAAACATCCAAATATCCACAAGTCTCAACATCCACCTAATGAGATAGTCACTCCAACGTGCGGGAGTTCCATCGTGCTTTACAACTCTAGTTTTCATAATCATCTTTCCCACTGTCTGACCATTAAACAACACGTGCATGTATAAAGAGTAAAACATTATGGGTAACATCAGGAGTTGTTGTAATCCAAAAACTGTCCATTGGTCACTAAAAGCTTGCCCTATTGCCTCAGTTACTAATTGAACCAAGTATAAATACACAAAAAACAAAAACAAATCTATCAGAAAAGCGAGGATTCGTTCACCCAAACTAACAACTTTATAGTGTAAGTTTACGTTTTGTGTGGTTTGTATTTCTAAATTTGCCATGTAGGAGCAAGTATTAACATTTATTGAAAACTCAAGTTTATGCGTGAAGCTGCTTTCGTCAAGCAAAATAAGGCAAAATGGATTGCATTTGAAAAGGCATTGACGCTTAATTCTGAAATAAATCCAGATCAGCTTGCCGATTATTATATTCAACTAACAAACGACCTTGCTTACGCTCAAACTTATTACCCCGAAAGCAAAACGCTTCAATATTTAAACTCTCTCGCTTCACAAGCGCATCAAAAAATTTACAAAAACAAAACAGAAACTAAAAACCGACTTATTAGCTTCTGGAAATATGAATTTCCTTTGTTTTTTATAGGGCACCAACGCATGTTGCTCTACACTTTTATAATTTTCGCTGTAGCAACTTCAATTGGAGTTATTTCGACAATTCATGATGATTCGTTTGTACGATTGATTTTGGGAGATAATTATGTAAACGAAACTTTAAACAATATAGAAGAAGGAGATCCTACAGCTATTTATAAAAGTGGAAGCCAAATAGGTTCTTTCTTAGGAATTACAATCAATAATATTCGAGTTGCCTTTATAGCCTATGCATTTGGCGTACTAACTTCTGTTGGAACCATCTATGTTTTGTTCAATAATGGTGTTATGTTGGGCTCTTTTTTCACCATGTTTTACAACCAAGATCTCCTTTTTGAAGCTTCAAAAAGTGTTTGGCTTCATGGAACTATAGAAATTTCTGTAATACTAGTTGCTGGTTGTGCAGGAATGGTAATGGGAAATAGCATCCTCTTCCCTAAAACATATTCTCGAAAAGTTTCCTTTTTAAGAGGAGCTAAAGATGGTTTAAAAATCGTTGTTAGCACAGTTCCGTTTTTCATTATAGCTGGTTTCATCGAAGGGTTTATTACGCGATATAGCAATATGCCTACATGGTTGGCTTTACTGATTATTTTTAGCTCATTAGCCCTTATAGTTTATTACTATATTCTCTACCCTAACATTCTTAATAAAAATCAGCATGCATAAGAATATTGAACTTAAAGAAAGACGCGATGTTGGTGGAATGGCTACAACATATTTTGATTTCTTAAAGCAAAACTTTAAGCCGTTTTTAAATATTTTTATAAGCTATAATGGAATTTTCATCCTTGGATTTTTAGGAGTAAGCTATTTGATGGTTACTGGGTTTGTTGGTACATACACAAACACTTTGTCTTCAAACATCATCCAAGGAACAAATAATCACGAGGTTTATCTTGTCCTCGGTGTTTTGAGCTTCATGATTCTATTTATTGTAACTGCCATATTCAATTATAGTCTTGCCGCTGCATATACTATTGAATATGAAAACACTAAAGGAAAGCTAGTAGACAAAAAAAAAGTGTGGAAAATTGTAAGACAGAACTTAAGAAAACTGACGCTCTTTGTCATCCTAATGATGCTCATGTATTTTGCAGTTGTCATTGTTGGAATGATCGTTTCTATAATTCCTGTTCTTGGAATTTTCGCGTATTACTTGTTGGTAATTTCATTTAACAGCTGGATGGGACTATCGTTTATGTCTATGCTAAATGAGAATAAAGATGTAACCGAAGCTTTTGGCGAAGGATGGAACCTTCTCAACAAATACTTTTGGAAAAGTGTTCTTACCAATCTTGTAATAAGCATGCTAATCGGGATTTTAATGATGGTAATTTTAATGGTTCCGGGAATTTTAGTGGGGATTTACGCTTTTCATTCGGTAGAAACAGGTGTAGATATTGCTAATTCTATTGTGGCAAATGTAGTGTGGATTTTAGCTCTCACGGTGTTTCTAATTCTCTATACACTTTATCAATCCTTATCTCAGTTCGTGAACGGTGTTCTCTACTACTCGCTTCACGAAGAAACATATAATGTAGCTGCACGCGAACGAATTGATCAGATAGGCGCTAATGGGTAGAATAGTTCTCATGATATCGTTGCTTCTTAACTTTTTCACACTACATGCTTTTGGAAAAGGTGAAACTGATATTGCAATAGACACTTCAAAAGTTGAACGCAAGCAATTTTCAAATACCCTATCAGAAAAATATACTGGCAACCAATATAAATACGACTCTCTAGAAGGCGAAACAGAAAACCTTTTGGGGAGAATTATAAATTGGATTTTTAAAAAACTCAACGATGTCTTTGGGATAGACCTTCCTTCGGGATGGCAACAGCTAGCTGAAATCGTTATCTACGGAAGCCTAGTTGGGTTTGCTTTATACATTCTTGTGAAGTTTTTAATGGGAAACCAAGCCGCCTCATTTTTCTCTAGGAAAAGTAAATCTGTTGCTCCCATTAACATTCAAGAAGATCATATACAAAACATAGACCTCGATGCTTATATTACGAAAGCATTACAAGAAGAAAACTATCGATTGGCGATACGATATATGTATCTAAAATCACTAAAACTACTATCGCAAAACAATTTAATTGAATGGAATCATGAAAAAACCAATTCTGATTACTACAACGAAATTGAAAATGGCGAATTAAAATCTAGCTTTAATAAAATATCATATTGGTACGACCACATTTGGTATGGTGAATTTACACTAGATAAATCAGGTTTTGAAAATGCCGAAAAAGACTTTAATCAACTGAACCAAAATCTAAAATATGCTGGATAAACGTTCTAAAAAAGTGCTTTGGATTTTAGGAATCGCCCTTCTAGCTATTATCGTAACGGAGTTGGTTCGGCCTCAACCTATAGATTGGCGAAGTAGCTACACTTCATTCGATAAAATCCCGTTAGGAAGTTATATTCTCTATGAAGAATCTCCTGCTTTATTTTCAAATAACATGGAAAAAGTTTTGGAAGATCCTTATGTATTTCTTTCTCGTAAAAATCAAGAAAACAACTCAGCTTATTTTTTTATAAACGACAGAATCTATTTCGACAAAAGACAATCGGAAAAAATTTTAGAATATGTTGAAAAAGGCAATACTGTCTTTATTTCTTCACGTAAAATCACAGGCGATTTAACAGATTCATTAAAGGTTGGAGACGTTACATCTAATACAATTTTAGAGGAAGAATTAATCCCTCAGTTTTTCTCAACATCTTTAAAACAAGACTCACTTCATGCCTTCAAAAAAGCAGTGTACAAGTCATATTTCACTCAAATAGACACGCTAAACACAAAAGCATTAGGCTATGTCAATTCTGAAAAAGAAAAGCAAAAAGACCTAAACTATATATCTGTACAATACGGAAAAGGGCAGTTTTTACTACACAGTTTACCCGAAGCATTTTCAAATTACTATATGCTTAAAGAAAACAATCAATATGCAGCAAATGTCCTTTCTTATATTAATACAGATGTAATCTACTGGGATGAATACCTAAAAACAGGGAGAAAAGTTGTTTCCTCACCAATGCGATTTGTGTTGAATCAAGCTCCTTTAAAGTGGGCGTATTATGTAATGATTGGTAGTTTACTGATTTTTATTCTCTTTAAAGGAAAACGTGAACAACGAATTATTCCTGTTAGAAAACCTTTAGAAAATACGTCGATAGAGTTTACTAAAACAATTGGCGACCTCTATTTTCAACATAAAGACTACAGTAATATTATTGCGAAAAAGATTGCTTATTTTATGGAAAGTATTCGTTCTAAATACTTTTTAGACACCTCTAATATTTCGGAAGATTTCATAACAAAACTCGCTGTTAAAAGTTCAAATACTGAAAACGATACCCGCAAACTTTTAAAACTCATAAAACATTTAAAAGATAAATCTACCCACACGGAAGAAGATTTACTCAACCTCAACAAAAAAATAGAAGCTTTTAGAATATAAACTATGGAAGAAACACAAGACAACGCGATGGAATTTAATTCCCGTATCGATTTAAAAAATTTACAAGAAGCCGTAAATAAAATTAGAACAGAGCTTGGAAAAGTTATAATTGGTCAGCATGACATGCTCGAAATGCTTATTATATCTATCCTAACAGATGGTCATTCATTAATAGAAGGCGTGCCAGGTGTAGCCAAAACTCTAACTGCAAAGTTGCTCGCAAAAACGTTGGCTGTTGATTTTAGTAGAATTCAGTTTACACCCGATTTAATGCCGAGTGATATTTTAGGAACCTCAGTTTTCAACGTGAAGACGAGTGAGTTTGAGTTTAAAAAAGGTCCTATTTTTTCAAACATTGTACTGATCGATGAAATTAACCGTGCTCCAGCTAAAACTCAAGCAGCCCTTTTTGAGGTTATGGAAGAAAGACAAATTACAATGGATGGAATTCAATACACAATGAAACCACCATTTTTAGTATTCGCAACCCAAAACCCAATTGAACAAGAAGGGACTTATGCATTACCCGAAGCACAGCTTGATAGATTTCTATTTAAGATAAATGTGCCTTATCCAAACCTTGAAGAGGAAGTTCAAATACTTGAAAATGCACATCACCGTCGAGAGAATTTAGTTTTAAGTGAAATAATTCAGGTCCTAAATGCTGAACAAATAGCAGAATATCAACAGATAATTAAGCAAATAATTATTGAGAGTAATTTACTTAAATACATTGCTGCCATTGTGGACAATACACGAAATAATGCCAACCTGTATTTGGGTGCTTCTCCACGTGCTTCATTAGCTATCATGAATGCTTCCAAAGCATTAGCAGCTATAAACGGACGAGATTTTGTTACTCCAGATGACATAAAGAAAATTGCTCCATCTGTACTTCGCCATAGAATTATTCTAACTCCAGAAAGAGAAATGGAAGGAATTACGGCAGATAAAGTAGTTCAACAAATCATGGAAACCATTGAAATTCCAAGATAATTATTCTTAAAAGGAACAACATAAAAAGCTATAAGTGAAGGAATTTATAAAGAATATATACCTCCAAAAACGATTGTTTGTCGTTCTGTTTTCACTAACCATTCTGTTTGTAGTGTCCTACTTCTTACCAGAATTGTTTGGAGTGGCTAAGCTTTTATTTTTTCTGCTTTTAGGGCTTTTTATTATAGATATTACACTTCTTTTTAGAAGCAAAATCGGACTTCAGGCAGAAAGAGTAGTTCCTAACAAATTGTCTAATGGTGATGAAAATGAAATTAAAATTAAAGTTCTCAATAGATTTCAGTTCAAAGTTGCAGTCAAAATAATTGATGAATTGCCTATTCAATGGCAGGTTCGAGATTTTAATATTGAAGCTCTCCTGAATGCTTCCGAAGAAAAATCTTTCACCTATACAGTTAGACCAACAGAGCGTGGAGAATATCACTTTGGAAATCTCAATATATATTCATCAACTGCACTAGGACTTGTAGCACGTAGGCAACAGTTTTCTGCCGAAGAAATGGTTCCGAACTACCCTTCTTTTCTTCAACTAAAAAAGTATGATTTTATCGCTTTCTCCAATAGATTAAAACTTTTTGGCTTGAAAAAAATCAGAAGAATTGGTCACACGATGGAGTTTGAACAAATTAAAGAATATACAAGAGGAGACGACGTTCGGAATATCAACTGGAAAGCAACAGCCAAACGAAACGAATTGATGGTTAACCAGTTTCAGGACGAAAAATCACAACCTGTTTATTGTGTTATCGACAAAGGAAGGGTAATGAAAATGCCTTTCAATCAGCTAAGCTTACTAGACTACTCTATCAATGCATCATTAGTTATTTCAAATATCGTTTTAAAAAAAAGTGATAAAGCAGGTGTTTTCACTTTTTCTAAAAAGCTGAGCGACAAAGTAATGGCTCAAAAGAAAAACACTCAAATGCAATTGATACTTGAAACCCTTTATAATGTAGAAACAGATTTTTCAGAAAGTGATTTCGCTCGATTATATGTAGAAATTCGACGACATTTAAAACAACGAAGCCTACTACTATTTTTCACAAATTTTGAAACTATGGATGCATTAAATCGGCAACTTCCATATCTAAAGGCGCTTAATAAAATTCACCTTTTGGTTGTTATCTTCTTTGAAAACACCGAACTGAAATCTTTTATGGATAAGAAAGCTGCTACAACCCATCAAGTCTTTGAAAAAACTATAGCTGAAAAATTTATTTTCGAGAAAAAACTGATTGTTAATGAACTTCATAAACACGGAATTCATTCAATTTTAACTGCTCCAGAGAATTTAACCGTTAACACAATCAACAAGTATTTAGAAATCAAATCTCGCGGACTGCTTTAATTTTCTAACTACAATTCATTTTTTGTATTTAGAAAAGCTTAAATTTTTGTTTTAAATATTGAATTTGTCTACTCCAACTATAAACACATACAATACATATCTTATATTTGTATAAATATTCCTTACAATGACAATCACTCAACTCAAATACGTTTTAGCTGTAGCTGAACACCAAAACTTTACACGAGCAGCTGAAAATGTTTTCGTTACTCAACCTACTTTAAGCATGCAAATCCAAAAGCTTGAAGAAGAGTTGGATATTCTAATTTTTGACCGAACCAAAAAGCCTATTGAATTAACAGAAGTAGGCAAGAAAATAGTTGATCAAGCTAGAAACATCGTCAACGAGTCTGAAAGAATGCAAGATGTTGTGGATCAAGAGAAAGGATATATTGGAGGCTTATTTAGGTTAGGAATAATTCCAACGGTGATGCCTACTCTGTTGCCTATGTTTCTTAAGACTTTTTCAAACCGATATCCAAAAGTTCAATTAAAGATTGAAGAGCTCAATACAGACGAAATAATCACTCAATTGAACGAAGGAGGAATAGATGCAGCAATTGCAGCAACACCTCTTGAGCAAGAACGTATTAAAGAACGGCCTTTATACTACGAGCCTTTTGTTGGGTATATTCCAGAAAACCATAGGCTTTTTGATAAAAAACAACTTGAACCGAGCGATTTAGACCTTCAGGACATTCTTTTGCTCGAGGATGGTCATTGTTTCCGTGATGGGATTATAAATTTGTGTAAAGCCTCAAAAAACAATAATAACGAGAAGTTTCAGCTTGAAAGTGGAAGCTTCGAAACATTGGTAAAGCTATCTGATGAAGGTTTAGGAATGACGCTTCTACCCTATCTACATACTTTAGACCTTGCTCCTGAACAAACCAAATACCTAAATTATTTTAAAGATCCTTCGCCTGCTCGAGAAATAAGTATGATTTACAGTACAAGCGAATTAAAAATGCAAATCTCAAATGTACTTTACGACACTATTTCTAGCATAATTCGTGGGGCTATAAGCTTTCATGACGTAAAAATAATAAGCCCCATTAAAAAATAAACGTAAAATTAAAAATGGCTGATAGAGTTTTCTACCAGCCATTTTTTGATTTATAATCTATTAGGGTTATAGTCTATTTACATAGCCCCCCATTCTTTCAAAGATTTAGTGTTTAGAGCAACATAATCTGAATTACCTGCTTTTTTAGCGCCTTCTAAAGACTCTTTAGCTGCTTCAATAGCTCCTTTTTTATCTCCTGCTTTAGCATAGATTAAAGCCTTCTGACGCAATTGATAAAACATTGGTTTTTTGTTTAACTCCATTGCTTTATCCATCCATTTTTTTGCCTGGTGAATATCTTTATTTGCTTCAAAATAATAAACTGCTGCAGCGTAATAATCGCTAGAAGAAGGACCATTCATTGCGCGATCAATATTTGAAGAAACTATCTCATCTGTAGGAAACTTAATTGGAACACCCACATAAGTCTTAGCCCACTGAATTCCTAAAGTTGCAGAATCGTTAGAAATATTATCTATAGACAGAGTAAAAGTTTCTGTATCTATTGTCATTGGAACTGTAGGAACTTTAACTTGAGCAACTACCTTTTTATCATCCCATTTTTCTGGAAGTCCCCAGTTATTGGTGTCATTGTAAAAATAAACTTCCCAAGAAGAAACCCCAGGTTTTGAAAATATAGAATAAGAACCAGCTTTAACTGATTTTCCACCTATTTCAACATCGTGACTGAAAGAAATAACAGAATTCGAATTTGCTCCTGTTCTCCACAGTTTATCAAAAGGAACTAAATTCCCGTAAATAGCTCTTCCTCTCATAGAAGGACGTGAGTAGTCTAGAGTTACATCTGTAAGTCCAACTTTCTGATCAACTTTTTGAGCTGGGCTTGGTTGAGGAGTTTGAATTTGAGAATGTACTCCGTAAGAAAATAAAAGTACGGCAAAAAGTAAAAAAATCCTTTTCATCTGTTTGATTTTAAGTGTTTAATAATTTCTACGAAAATACTCTTTGCTTTAACTTATCTATGTTAACAAAAGCCTAAATATAGCTTGAAAATGGCGTCTGAAATCTGTTAAAAAAATGTATTTATTATGTTTTTAATACTGATTGTTAATGTTTTGTTTAATGTTATTTAATCAAGTTCAAACAAGTTACTTTTAAAGTAAATTTTATCAATCATGAAAAAAGTATTTCAAAAAATCTTTAAACTAGGCATAAAAGACAAAATAATGAGTAGTACAACTTATCGTCTTTTAAGAATGAACCAGAGACTAACAGTCCATCATAAGAAATAAGATAGAATGAAAATTTACACACTTCATTCTATTCAAAATCTACCGATATCTGTTTCCGAAGCTTGGGACTTTTTATCTAACCCTGATAATCTTAAAGTAATTACTCCTGATTATATGGGATTTCATATACAGTCTAAAGCAGACAGACCTATGTATGCAGGTCAAATTATAGAGTATATAGTAACCCCTATTCTAGGAATAAAAACAAAATGGGTTACTGAAATAACCCACGTTAAAAAAGAGGAATACTTTGTTGATGAACAACGATTTGGTCCATATTCTCTATGGCATCACACCCATTTTATAAAAGAAATAAATGGAGGAGTTCAAATGGAAGATATAGTTAAATATAAACTGCCCTTTGGAAAATTAGGACAATTAGCACACCCGATTCTAGTTAAGCCCAAACTGAATGAAATTTTCGAATTCAGAAAAAACAAACTAACTAAACTCTTCGGTTCTTTAGATTGATATGACAAAACCTAAGATAAACGTTTTTTGGTTCCGAAGAGATCTACGATTGGAGGATAATGTTGGACTCTTTAAAGCGCTTCAAGGAAAACTGCCTGTTTTACCCATATTTATATTCGACACAGAAATAATAGACGAACTTCCAGCAGATGATACTAGGGTTACTTTCATCTTTAATAAACTACAGGGAATTCAAATTGAATTAAAGCAAATAGGAAGCCAACTCTCAATTTATCACGGCAGTCCAACATGCATTTTTGATGAAATTACTTCGCAGTTTCAAATTCAAAGTGTCTATGCAAACCACGATTATGAGCCTTATGCTCAAGATCGAGATAAATCAATAAAAAATATACTTTCGAAAAAAAATGTTAATTTCTACTCTTTTAAAGACCAAGTGATTTTTGAAAAAGATGAAGTTGTAAAAGCCGATGGCAAACCATACTTAGTATATACACCATACATGAAGTCTTGGAAAAATAAATTCAAAAATGAATATAAACCAATAGACTATAACTTAAACGAATTAAAATCAAATTTTTACAAATACTCTAGAGCCTCAGAAATTACTTTGTCTCAGTTAGGATTTAAACAGTCTAAAATTGTAGTTCCGGAATACGATATTTCTGAAGGACTAATTCAAAACTATGAAGACAACCGCAATTTCCCGGCGTTAAATGCTACTTCACGTGTCGGTCCTCATTTACGATTTGGAACGATAAGTATTAGAAAAGTAATTGAAAAAGCCTCATCAGAAAACAATGAAGTCTTTTGGCAAGAGCTGATATGGCGTGAGTTTTTCATGCAAATTCTTTGGCATTTCCCTGAAACTACACACAATGCTTTCAAACCTAAATACGATCGAATTATTTGGCAAAACAACGAAGCCGAATTCGAAAAGTGGAAAGAAGGAATAACAGGCTATCCTTTAGTTGATGCAGGAATGCGTGAACTAAATAATACTGGATTTATGCATAATCGTGTTCGCATGGTGGCAGCAAGTTTTTTGTGTAAACATTTACTTATTGATTGGCGCTGGGGAGAAGCCTATTTCGCAAATAAACTATTGGATTATGAAATGTCAAGCAACGTAGGAAATTGGCAATGGGCCGCAGGTTGCGGGGTAGATGCCGCTCCTTATTTTAGAATATTTAATCCCACTACCCAACTCAAAAAATTTGACAAAGACCTCGAGTACATTAAAAAATGGATTCCAGAATTTGGTACTTCCAGCTACCCCAAAATGATGGTAGATCATAAAGAAGCAAGAGAAAGATGCCTAATTACATATAAAACTGCACTTTCTTAATTAACTTGTGCAGTGATATTCCACGTGTTAAAGAAAGTCTAAATCGATTCTATATTTATGTCATTCTGTACAATTTTGCTACTCTTGTACAGTTAAGTAAACTTAGTATTGCAATACCAATAATTATGAAGCAGTTTATATTCTTAGTTTTTTCAATATCCGTTCTATCATTTTCAGGAAATGCACAGGATTTAGTAGAGGTTAGAAAAAACACTTTAGATGACCAAATGACTGAAGCTTTCGAAAAAAGCAACAGCTATCAAGAATATAAAGTAGTTAAGAAAACTCAATTAGCCTCTATAAGGAGAAATGTTTTGGATTCAATTTCTAGTTTAAAAAAAGACATTGAAACCCAGAAAAGCGAACTTAATAAACGAAAAAGTAAAATTGATTCCCTCCACAATAGCTTAAGAATAACTCAAGAAGACCTTGAACTTGCAAAAGAAAAGGAAGAAGGAATTGAGGTATTTGGCATTTTGACTACAAAATCTACATACAACACTTTTATGTGGAGTATAATAGGTGCACTAAGTCTAATTGGCGGTTTTCTATTTTACAGGTTTATAAACAGCCATAAAATAATTAATGCAGCTCAACTTAAAATAGCTGAATTAGAAATCGAAATCGAAGATTATCGTCGGAATAGTCTAGAGCGTGAACAAAAGCTACGCAGAAAACTTCAAGATGAAATCAACAAGAACCGAAAAGTTTAAACTATTCGGTCCTTGTAATTTTTGCTCCTAAAGCACGTAGCCTTTCGTCTATATTTTCATAGCCTCTATCAATCTGCTCAATATTGTGGATTGTGCTTGTTCCTTGCGCAGACAACGCAGCAATTAACAAGGAGATACCTGCTCTAATATCAGGCGAAACCATTGTAGTTGCTCTTAGATTAGATTTGAAGTTGTGTCCGATAACAGTTGCTCTATGCGGATCGCATAAAATAATTTTAGCTCCCATATCGATAAGTTTATCCACGAAGAACAAACGACTTTCAAACATCTTCTGATGGATTAAAACACTTCCTTTGGCTTGAGTACAAACCACAAGAACAATGCTCAATAAATCGGGTGTAAACCCTGGCCAAGGCGCATCGGAAACTGTTAGAATCGATCCGTCTATATACCCTTGGATTTCATATTCTTCTTGAGCGGGAATATGAATATCATCTCCTACTCTATTTAATACTATTCCAAGTTTTCTGAAAGTTTCTGGAATGATTCCTAAATTCTCCCAACTAACATTTTTTATTGTAATATCACTTTGGGTCATAGCAGCCATTCCAATCCAGCTTCCAATTTCAATCATATCTGGCAAAACCCTGTGAGTACATCCGCCAAGACTTTCTACACCTTCAATCACAAGCAGGTTAGAACCTACTCCAGAAATTTTAGCTCCCATAGAGTTTAGCATCTTACATAACTGCTGAATATAAGGCTCACAAGCTGCATTGTATATAGTTGTAGTTCCTTTTGCTAGAACTGCTGCCATTACAATATTAGCTGTCCCAGTCACAGAAGCTTGATCTAAAAGCATATACGCTCCTTTCAAACCTTCTGGTGCTTCAACACCATAGAATCGCTCTTCTCTGTTATAGCGGAATTTAGCCCCTAACTTTATAAATCCTTCAAAGTGAGTATCGAGTCTTCTTCTTCCAATTTTATCACCTCCAGGTCTTGGAATATATCCTTTTCTAAATCGTGCTAAAAGCGGACCTACAATCATTATAGATCCTCGAAGAGAGCTTCCATCTTTCTTAAAAAGTTCTGACTCTAAGTAGTTTAAATTAACTTCATCGGCAATAAAAGAATATTTGCCTTTGTCAAGTTTTTCAACTTTCACTCCTAATTTTTCGAGTATTCTGATGAGTTGATTAACGTCGAGAATATCAGGAATGTTCTCGATTATAACTTTTTCAGAAGTTAATAAAACTGCACAAAGTATTTGTAGTGCTTCATTCTTGGCTCCTTGGGGCGTAATTTCGCCTTTCAGCTTATGACCGCCTTCAATTTGAAAAGTTCCCATAAATTAATGTGAAATATTAATGACGTTTACGACCGCGGTTACCTCCGGATTTGTGGTTCTTGCTTTTGACGCCAGTATTATTAAAACGTTTTTTACTCTTTAATAAATCGGCAGCATTACTTAAGTCTTCTTGACTCTGCTTTAGATTTATTTTCCCTTCTGAAAGCTCAAATAAATGGTTGAATATTACTTGATCATCAACAGTATCTTTATTCCAATTAAGGAAGCTTTTCTTCATGTGATTAGCGATGGTTAAAATAAGACCATCTTTTTTATCACCATCTTCCCAATCTTTAGCTACATCAATCATACGTTTAATGTTATTGCCATAAAACCTGTATTTCGGATGGTTTTGAGGATATTTTAGTGGCTGGGGACGCTCGTTGAGTTCTTCTTTAGTAGGAATTGGATACGGTGAATCCACATCCAATTTAAAATCAGAAATAATAAACAATTGATCCCACAACATAGGTTGAAAGTCAGGAACATCACGCAAATGGGGATTTAGATTTCCCATCACAGAAATAATGCTTCGCGCTATTTTATTTCGATCTTCTCTGTTCTCTAGGTTAACTGCATAGTCAACCATTTTTTGGATATGACGTCCATATTCGGGAATAATCAGGCTTGGACGCTCTGTATTATACTCTATTTGTCCTACTTCGTGTATCAAAATAATAAAGGGTTATCTGGGGATAATAAATGTTGTTTGAGGTAATAAATTTTAGAAAGGATAGTTTTCCTCTCTGTCGCAAAATACTAAAATTATAATGAAATCACTCCTTCTACCTTTGAAACTTGCAGATATTTTTCAATAACTGCGTCAGGTGAATCCATGGTTACTCTAATGGAGATACTTGTATACTTACCGTTTTTAGAATCACGAGTAACTATATCGGCATTCATTCCATCAAACACAACGCGAACTTCAGCTATTTTATCAAGCTCGGCAGGTACAATAAATTTGAAGAGAAACGGCGATGGCCAACTAGTATCTTCTTCCAATTGACTTTTCAAACGCTTGTAAAATTCTTCCGCTTTCGTATCCTTTTCCATTAATAAATTTTGCTATAGGTTGGCAAATATAAGCTTTCACTATCAATTATTATTTATTTACTTTGTAGAAAATTAAATTCTTGGAAACAAAAAGAGTAGTAATCACCGGAGGGCCTGGCTCAGGAAAGACCGCTTTAATCAATTTAATGGAAAAAGAGGGGCATTCTGTCATGCACGAAGTTTCGAGAGAGATAATCAAGCAGGCGAAAAAAAAGGGAATAGATCAGTTGTTTCTCGAAAACCCTATGTTATTTAGTGAAATGCTGCTTGAAGGCCGAATAGAACAATACAAAGCTGGCGAGAAATGTGATTCTAAAGTATTATTCTATGATCGTGGCATACCCGACGTTACTGCATACCTAGACTTTGCAGAAACTTCTTACCCAGAAGTATTTTCAGAAAAATGCCAAAATCATCGATATGACACTATCTTCGTTCTTCCACCTTGGGAGGATATATACGAACAAGACGACGAGCGATATGAATCTTTTGAGCAAGCCGAAAAAATTTTCCACTTCCTAAAGAAAGGATATGAAGATTATGGCTATATTACTCATGAAGTACCCGTGGGCACTATAAAACAGCGGGTAGATTATATCTTGGAGACCATTAAAAATTTATCTTGAAAAGTGTTAAAGACATCCTTGCACATTATTGGGGTTACAATTCTTTTAGACCAACACAAGAAGATATTATTACTTCCGTTCTTAATGGAAAAGATACTGTAGCACTTTTGCCAACAGGTGGTGGAAAATCTCTATGTTTTCAACTGCCAGCAATGGCTATGGATGGCATCTGTATAGTTATCTCTCCATTAGTAGCCCTAATGGAAGATCAAGTTAATGCTCTTAATCAAAAAGGCATTAAAGCTCTTAAAATAACAGGAGGCATTTCTTTTAACGAACTAAGTAGTCAATTAGATAATGCACGGTATGGCAACTACAAATTCCTGTACCTCTCCCCCGAAAGACTGCAGCAAGAAGTTGTTCAAAATTATATCCGTGAAATGAATGTAAACCTCATCGCTATAGATGAAGCTCACTGTATTTCACAATGGGGAAATGACTTTAGACCTGCTTATAAAAACATAACAGTTTTACGTAAACTACACCCTCTCACCCCCATTATTGCTCTTACTGCAACAGCCACTTCAGAAGTACTTGAAGATACAATTTCAGAGCTTCAATTAGAGTTCCCTTCTATATTTAAAAACTCTTTTGTTAGAGAGAATCTTTCCTACCAAGTTTTTCAAGCAGACGATAAGCTTTATGAAGCCGAAAAAATTCTGAAAAACAACACTGGATCTGCCATAGTTTATGTGCGAAGCAGAAAAAGCTCAATAGAAATCAGCGAACAACTAAACTCTTTAGGAATTACAAGCACTTTTTATCACGGAGGTATTTCTTCTAAAGAAAAGACCAAGAAACTCGACTCTTGGCGTAGTGGATCTATTTCAACAATGGTTGCTACCAACGCATTTGGAATGGGCATTGACCACCCCAATGTTCGTTTTGTAGTTCACCTTCAAATCCCTGAAAGCTTAGAAAGCTATTTTCAAGAAGCAGGACGTGCAGGACGTGATGGAAAGTATTCAGAAGCTGTTCTTATTTATAATGACTACGATAAAATCCACGTAAAAAAACAGTTTGTCGATTCACTTGCAACGCCTTCAGACATTAAAACAATTTATCGTAAACTCAATAATTACTTTCAAATTTCATACGGTGAAGGTGAGTTTACAAAACACAATTTCAATTTCTCACAGTTCTGCCAAACATATGATTTAAATACGCTTTTAGCCTATAATGCCCTAAACAGCCTAGATAGGTTGGGTGTAATTCAACTTTCACAAGAATTTGGAAGAAAGTCTACTGTTCAATTTAAGATTTCTTCCGACGCACTTTTAAACTATTTTGAGAAAGACCTCGGGGTTTCAGTTATAGGAAAAACTATTCTCAGAATTTACGGAGGAATTTTTGAAATGCCTACTTCCATAAACCTCGATTTAATTGTTTCTAAAACAGGTCAGCCATTAGAAGTAGTTATCTCTGCTTTACAAAAAATGGAGCGCGATTTAGTTATAGAAATGAGCTTACAGATAACAGATGCTACTTTAACCTTTTTAGTTCCAAGAGAAGACAACAAGACAATCAATGTAATCTCAAGAGAAATTAAAGCTCTTAATCAGAAAAAAACTCTGCAAGTAAAATCTATGCTCAATTATATTGAGAACACAAAAACTTGTAGAAGCATCCAATTGGTTTCATATTTTGGCGAAACCAATGCAGCAAAGTGTGGTGTTTGTTCTGTATGCAAGCCTAATACTTCAGAGTTATCTAAAAATGAAATTCACGAGATTGCAAAAAATATTCTTGCTATATTAGAAGGTAGCGAGCTTTCGTCTCGTGAAATATGTGGGAAATTAAATATTGAAGAAGAGAAAATCACAAAAGTTATTCGGCTATTAGTAGATGGTGAAAAAATAAAGATCAATCCAAGGAACCAATTTTATAGAAACTAAAAGAATGTCTAGAGAATTAAGAATAGTATTTATGGGAACTCCCAATTTTGCGGTTGGAGTTCTAAAAGAAATAATAGAAGCAGGTAAAAATGTTGTAGCTGTGATTACAGCTCCAGATAGACCAGCAGGCCGTGGTCGTAAACTAATGGCCTCTGCAGTAAAAGAATATGCTCAATCGAAAAACTTGCATGTAATGCAGCCTACTAATCTAAAAGACGAATCGTTTATTGATGAATTAAAAAGTCTTGATGCAAACCTACAAGTTGTTGTAGCTTTTAGAATGCTTCCAAAAGTAGTTTGGCAAATCCCTGAATACGGCACTTTTAACCTTCATGCTTCTCTCCTACCTCAATATAGAGGAGCTGCACCCATAAACTGGGCTATTATCAATGGCGAAGCAAAAACAGGCGTTACTACATTCTTCATTGATGAAAAAATCGACACAGGAGATATAATAGCTAATAAAGAAGTTTCTATAGACAAAGATGAAAATGCAGAAACACTT
Source organism: Aequorivita sp. (assembly GCA_035307265.1). GTDB lineage: Bacteria > Bacteroidota > Bacteroidia > Flavobacteriales > Flavobacteriaceae > Aequorivita. Next base: position 675 of record DATGMT010000175.1, on the reverse strand, counting down.
CACGACAAATTGAAGCAGAAAGGAAGTGAGTTAGTGTTAGAAACTCTTGAGCTTATTGAAAATGATCAAGCAAAACCCAAATCACAAATAAACTCCGACACTTTAAAAGATGCACCAAAACTCACTCCTGAAAACACACGTATAGATTGGACACTAAACGGTAAAGAGATAGAAAACTTCATAAGAGGGCTTTCTCCTTACCCTGTGGCATGGTCTATTTTAAAAAACAACGACGAAGAGTTAAAGATGAAAATCTATGCTGGAACTTTTGAGGAATCAGAACACGACCTAACAGTTGGAAAAGTCCATGCAACTAAAAAAGAATTAAAAATTGCCTGTTCAGGAGGGTTTATTGAGGTGAAAGAATTACAATTACCAGGCAAACGTAAAATGGATGTTATTTCACTATTGAATGGTTTTTCTTTTTCTGAAGATTCCGAACTATTGTAAACCCTTGTCAGCAGTGATTTTCCAAAAAAAGGACTGAAAAACACTTAGCTTATTAACAATTTACCAAAGTTATTAACAAAATCGTCGATTTCCCTTGTCCTTACTTGCCTGAACGGATAATCCTTTTAAATTTGTAAAGCAATTAATCGAAGTTTAACCAACAATTTAATCAAAGAAGTTATGAACAAATCAGATTTAATCGATGCAATGGCAGCTGATGCCGGA